>CAYLZA010000082.1:0-8241 GCA_964387575.1 uncultured Spirochaetales bacterium
CCGGAGCCACAGCCACAGCCACAGCCACAGCCGCAACCGGAGCCCGAGCCGGAGACGCGGCCGCAACCTCAATCCGACCCAGAGCCGGAACCCGAACCGGAGCCGGAACCCGAATCCGAGCCCGAACCGGCGGAACCGGAACTGCAGCCGCCGCCGGAAGAGCCCGAACCGCAGCCTGAGCCGGAAGAGCCGGAGCCCGCGGAAACCACCACTGAGCCCGATCCGGAGGAGACCGCGTCGATACCGGAGCGGGAGAGCCGGCCTACGCCGTTCGTGCCTCGAGAGTTGCCCCCCGATGCGGGTGACACCGAGGCGGAGCAACCGGGTCCCGCTGAAGGAGCCGAGCCTTCACCCGAACCGGCGCCTGAGCCCGTACCCGGCACAGCGACCGGAAGCGGCAATCAATCGCAGGATGAGAGCCCCGCTCCCGAAGGGGGCGGTACTGTCGCACAGGGTCGCGCTCCACGTAGTTCGGTCGAAGGTTCGGGAACACGAGCCGCCGAATCGAATCAACGGGGATTCGAGTTCGCCGAAGGTGTCCCCGAAGAGACCCCGCGAAACGCAGACAGCCCGGAAACCGGAATCGTTTACGGCGATGAAGAGGCAAGCGATGATGAGCAAACGGCCGGAACCCCCGGCGCCGGAAGCAGCGGTGGCTCCGGGAGCACTGCGCGACGTGAAGGGCTGGTGGCGCAGGGCACGCTCGAGGAAACCGATCGGGCGCTGGACAGCGCACGAGACAGATCCGGTGAGGAATCCGAAGATTCCGGAAGCGCTTCAGCAGGACGGGGAAGTGGAAGCGAGGGAACCGGAACCGGGGGCGAAGAGAGCGGCCCTGCGCCGCAGATCGTTGCCGAAGATGTGGAAGAGCTCGATCGGCAACGAAGGATTCTCACGATGGTTCAGCCGGACATACCCGATACGGCGTTTCAGGAAGGACAGCGGTATATCGATGTTTCGGTAGAATTCGTGATCATGTCGACCGGATTGGTCAAACCGAACACAATCACAATCGATTCGGGTATTCCAATCGTCGATACGATCATCCTCGACGCTATAAGGGATTGGAAATTTGAGCCGATAAGTGGAACAAGGGAGCAGCCGGTAAGCCTTGTCTATCGGATTACGGCAACCCGGCGGGGGTAGAAAATTCACTCCCTATATCTTACAATAACGGGAATGGATATCGGGGCGGCAGCATTCGATATCGACGGAGCATTGTGTCCGGATCGTCCGACTTGTCCTGCAATCGCGTCGCGTTTCATCGGCAATTCATACTCTGTAGCATTTCGCCGGAATCCGAAGGCGATACAAGCAATCGGCCAAATCGTGTATATTGGAACCAACGATGAGTTTTGTGTCCGTGACGCAGCGGAGTGCCGAACGCAAATGTCAAATCTGGGAGAGGGGACATGGGATTCACCATAGGTGACATCATCATTCTGCTCGTCGTGATCGTAATTCTCGCGATCTATCGACAATTGGACAGAAACAATCGTTCTCTGGAAAAAGTCAGACGATATTCGGACAAGGTCACCGGCGATCTCGAGCAACTCGTAGATTCGAGAACGCAGGATCTCAAAAACCTCGCGATCGAGCTCGAAGTTCACCAGAAATCGGCTAAGGAAATTCTCAAACGAATGTCCTCGATAAAAGAGTCCGTGGACGAACGGTTTCAAGGGATGGACGAAATCAAGCAACGTCTCGATGGGTATGACGCGACGCTCTCAAACCTCGATAAAATGACCAAAAATGCGGATGAGAATCTCAAGCGGCTTCATCAGGAGTCGGAGTTCGTCGACACCGTGGGCAAACGGATACGGGAAGCGCAGACGACGATGAATCAGCTCGAAAAGAACATCCCCGCGCTCAAGCAGGAGTTTGCCAGGCAGAACGCGGAGCAGCTGAGCTCGGTGAGCAGCCAGGTCATGAAAAATACGGAAGACCTCGTTCAGTCGATCTCGGATGAGGCTGCTCGGGCGGAATCGATGGTAAAGGATTTTTCCGAATACATTACCCGGTTGGAAGCCCGGCGCGATCAAATGGAAGAGGATACGGTTAGCAGCCTTAGAAACAGATTTCAGGAGTTCATCGAGCAGGCGGATGACTCCCGCGAAAAAATGCAGGCTCGATTCGAGGCGGATCTCGAGTCGGTTCTTGATCGTCGGGAAGAGGAAGGTCGTGAATTACTCGGCAGAATAGAGCAGAATCACCGCGAGCTCGAAGAGGCGATTTCCACTACCCAGGAGACGTTGAACGAAAAACTCGAGACGTTTCAGGACCGGGTGACCACGATCGAAGACGAATATCAACGATCGCTCCGTGAGGTTGCCGAGCAGGGGAGAAATCTCGAAAGTGAGGTGTTTACCAGGCTCAAGGATCATATCGAATCGAGAGCACGAAACGTGGAGAACTCGCTTTCGGGAACGTTGGATGAGACCCGGGAGAAACTGGAGGCATCGAGAAAGGAGCTCGTCGAGATGTTCGGAGACACCCGATCCGAAATCACCGTGTGGCGTACCGAGATCCAGCAGAGCGCCGATGCGGGGATGGAGGAGCTCAGACAGAAGTTCGAAGTGTTTTCCAACGACATGGGAGCCCGTATGGAATCCACCCTTACCGAGACCGGAAAAAAACGGGAGGATCAGGAACGGCGTCTTTCGGAGTTCATGGAATCGACCCGACGAGAAATCGATGAGCTCGAGCAGAATATGGATACCCGTCTAAGTGAGGTGAAGGAAGAAATCCAGAAGCGCGAACAGGAGTACCGGAATAGACTGGAGACGATGGATGCGAAATCGAATCAATTGATCGAAACCACGAGGGAGAACCTGGAAAAACGGAGCGCGGCGTTCAAGGAAAATCTCGATACGCGGTTTGGTAATCTCGAGAATACCGTCCGGGAATATGAAGAGGGGCTGGACTATCGGATAGAAAAAATCGAGAACGCTTACAGCGGTGTGGATGAGCTCGAGTCGAATATGCGCGCGTACATGGAACGGATAAGTGAGAAAATACGCGCCGATTTCTCCGAGGTGCTCGAACAGATCGCCGAGGAGAGGGAAAACGAAAGAGAACGCGCCGAAAATCAGCTTTCGCTTGTGAGAAGTTCGATGGAAACTATAGACTCGGAGCTTACCGAGCTCAAATCACGGGCTTATGAGAATGTTTCGGAGAAGCTGCAGGTATTCGAGGACGATTTCTTCTCCGATCTGCGGGATCGAGGCTCACAGATGGAGGAGCGGTTCAATCAGTGGCGAGCCGAAGTTTCCGATCGGCTCGAGAGTCTCGCCGAAGAAAAACGAAAGGAACGGGCTGCTTTAGAGGAGAAGTATCACGACGATCTGGAGTCGAACCTCGAATCCCTTTCCAATAAGTTTGACGAGCGTATAGCCGCGCAGGAAGAGGTGTTGAGCAACGCCGAGTCGCGGCTTGCCGGAGAAGTGGACGGTCTCGAGACGCGGATCAATCAGACGATTTCCGAGCTCAAAGACCAGTATCGTACACAGCGGGAGGAGCTTGTCGAGGCGAGTAAAGCCGAGCGGGAAGAGATTCGTGAGGATCTCGACACCGCGAAATCTCGTGTATCGGAGCTCGAGGAGCGGTTGGACACGCAGAGCCAGGAGGCGATGGATGCGCTTACCCATCAGGCGGAGCAGTTCATGAACGAGCTCCGCGAAAAAACGTCGGCCGTTCGGACCGAGGTAGATCAGAGCATAGAAGAGTTCAGAACGAGCGTCCAGGATCTTCGTGACAAGATAGACGCATCGCAACAGAAGCTCTACGGATCGATCGAGGAGAATTACAAGGTTCTCTCGGCCAACCTGCAGGATATCGATAAGAAGCAAAAAGATTTCCTCAACCAGACCAAGCTGTTCGAACGCGCCGATTCACTCAGATTCAAGCTCCAGGAGAATATCGATTCGCTCAAGGCCGATCTCGCGAGAATCGATGAACAGGCAAAGGAAGTCAAGAACAACGAAAAAGAGTATCAGCGGATCAAGAAGCTCGCCGACGAAGCTTCTGAGAAACTATCTAAATTCCTTGCTCAGAAACGACGTATCGATTCACTGGAAGAAGATTTTAATCGCCTTATGAGTCTGTCGCAAAACGTCGATTCAAAGCTGGAACAGGTCACCGCAACCGACGATTCGCTACAGGAAATTCAGGCAAAGGTGCGGAACCTCGAAGAGGCGGAGAAGGAAACCGAGAAGCGATACGAAAGGCTCGAGAATAAAAAGCAGATTATTGATACCACCACCGAAGGGGTCGATAAGAGCTTCAAGATGCTCGAAGAGATAGAAGGATCGGTAAAGAAGCTCGAGCGTGAGATAGCGCCGCTGCCCGATCAACTCGACACGGTTGAGGAACGGCTGTCGAAGATCTCATCGGAGAAACCGCGAGTTGATAAAGCGATGGATCTTCTCAACGACCTCGAAGGTCGAATGGACCGAATGCAGAAAGCCCGTGAATGGCTCGCCAACACCGAAACCAGGCTCGAGGAGATAAACCGTCAGGCCGAAGAACAGGTCAAATTGATGGGCTCTCTGATGAAAGACCAGGCGAAAAAGCAGGGTGGAAAAAACGAAAAAGGTGCCCCGCCCATGTCGCAGCGTGACGTCGTAATACGGTTGAATCATCAGGGATGGACGGTCGAACAAATCATGCAGGCCACAAAACTCAGCAGAGGTGAGGTGGAGCTGATCCTCGAGCTTCAGTCGCAGCGCTGACGGTAACCTGACCACACTTGTGTGGTCAGGCTACCGTCACCACCGAATTAACCACCGTTGTTCCCGACGTCGCGACCGCGTCGGGTGACAGCGCGCTCGAATCGATTTCCGACCACATGGACGAGCCCGAGCTGAACGCAAAAACGCGGAGCATTTCCGCCGGACCGTCTTCATTTGCCGGCGCTTCGTAGTACGCTACGTACACATCGCCGTCGTCATCGTATGCGGCGGAAAGAGAACCGTCGAGCGTACCCTCGTCGGCTATGACGATCGATACGTCACCAATCACCGTACCTCCGTGCCGCCCGAATCGGCGTAGGCTACGAAAGCCCGACCATCATAGCCGGTTATGTCGAACGCTCCGGCTATTCCCGCCTCTACCGATCCAAAAGCTTCACCGATATCGCCCCATCCGGTTTCGTCGAATCTGCCGGCATCTACGGTGCTCTCCCCCGAAGAAATCGCCGCACTATACGCAAATCCGCTTTCGATTCTATCTGCGGATACTCGAACGTCGCTCGCGCCGCCCGAGAGCACCGTAGTCGACCAGCTGAACGTATGGTCGGAAACGCCGCGAACCGCCTCGCTCAAAGCTTCGGTAACCGAGAACGGCGAATCCGAAGAAAACGGTACCGCCGCCACCTTGTACCAGTACGCCACTTCCGGATCAACCTCGGTGTCGATATAGGATGTCTCCGACGTGGAGCCGATGAATGTGTAGGTTCCGTCTTCGGCATCAGATCGGTAGATCGAATAAAATGCGGTACATGCGGTTTCTTCCCATGAGAGAACTATTCGATCCTGCTCGCCTTACGATGCAGTGAGACCACCGGGAGCTCGTGCCGGAGCGTAGACGTCGAGACATCCCGCGAGGAGAATCGTCGACAAGAGAAATGCAAACACACGCATCAGAAGCTTCCACCTCCCATTGATACCGAAACGGTCAATCCGAAAGTCGGCGCGCCTTCCTCGTCGTTTCCACCGAAGAGCGCCGCGGGATTCGTAAACTCATCTCCCGGATCGCCGAACGTGAGGCGACCGTTGATCCCTACCGAGAATGTGTTGTCGAGCAGCGAAAGCGAGAGTGAAGGAGTAACGATTCCCGAAAGATCGTTGAGATTCGAAATTGCGAAAACGGAAAACCCGATATCGCTGTCGGCGATGTTCGACCAGCCGGCGGAAACCGCAACGTAATGTCTTCCCCAATTCTGCAGATCTCCTGCGGCGAGCGTCGGCGGCGCCTCATAATCCTCGGGCTGCTCGTTCTCATCGACTATGGCCAGCCCGTTGTAACCGGGGTTGGTCAGCAGAAACGCCGCCGGCTCGAGGAGCGATGAGTCGGCATATCCTGCACCGTTGTAGAAATACTGCCCCACCAGCGCGAGTGACCCGGCGTCGTTTTCGAACTCCTTGATGTATCGCGCACCGATCGTCCCTGAAAATAACGGCAACCAATCGACCGTATAGGTGTCGAGCACCGTCTGAAGCCCTTCGGGCGGATCTTCGAAATCATCTGGACTCTTTTGTGATTCCCGGACAAAAACCCGGTCCGACCCGAGGCTCACCACGCCTTCACCGAAGAGATCGAAATCGTCGAACGCCGAGGAAAACATCGTGATAATCCTCGGGGCGAGTGCCTGCTGATAATATCCGGCAAATGCTATCTCGGTCGAACCTGCAACGAGCTCGAGCTTCGGTGCAACCGCTGCTTCGAGTGGGGCGGCTCCGGTATTGGTGATAAGAAAGAAGTAGAGATTGTTGATCGAGAAGGGGTACTGCATTTTGAGCGATACAGGTCCCTCCCGGTCCTGCGTCGGTTCCTCCGGATCGATAGCCGAGAGATTCAGGACATCCGCAGGGCTGAAAAAGTATCCGACACCCCACTTTATCGTGTGCTTTCCGAATCTGAAGAAAACCCTCTCATCGAAATTGAAATCGCTGAAAAGCTCAAACACCTCGATGTCGACGCTCGGGGCGCTTCCGGTTTGCGGTTCCTCATCTTCTCCGTTCTCTTCTCCCTCGACGGTGTAGACGATTTCATCGTTCTCGTCTCTGATGACGGTGTCTCCATCCTCTTCCTCCTCCCGTGTCCATCCCTCCGGGAGATCCCCGGTCAGCGCCGCGTCGTCTATGGTCGATTGAAGATTACCTCCGCCGTCGGAGGAGCTGGTGATCTTGAGCTTTCCGAACGCGCGGAATTGCGGATCCGGGCGGGCATCGAAAAAAAGATCCGCCGCTACCGAAGGGCTCAGCGATTCATCGGCCGGGTCGAGCGCATCGAAGTCGGGAGTCCACAACTGATCCCATGACCAGTCGGCGGATACATTCCCTCGAATTCTTCCGCCCCATCGAACGCCTTCCGAAGAGAGCAGATCCTCCTCCGGCGCCGGTTGATCCTCATCCTCTTCGGCGACTTCGAGCATATCTTCTTCGAACATCGAATCGAAATCGAACGGAGCGTCTGTGCCTCCGGCTTCCGCGTCGGCGCGGGTGCTCTCCTTCTCGGTCTCGTTCTGATCGGTTTCCTCGGCGCTCATCACGGCTGCGCCAAACGTTAATAGAAAACCGATGCAGATTCCGAAAACGAGCAGAGAACGAATCACTATTGGTTTACCCGTTCGAGGTACGCTTTGGTGAATACATAATCGGGAATCGAAGTCATCGTAGCATCCTTCATACTTACCTGCGTTCGTTCACCGGTATTCAGCTCATCCACGATGAGGACGCTCGAAGGAAGATATTTCCCGCCTACCACCGTATAACGCGGATAATACGCGGTTCTCATCAAACGGTCGCTCACGCTGTAGTTCTCTTCTTTCAGGATGATAGAGACATCCTTTCTGACCCACAACCGCATCTTTTCATACGATGCATCCTCCCCGACCGCTTTGAGATCGAGCACATAAACCTCGAACTTTCCGAGTGTCGACTCCGACGACGATTCGACTTCGTAGTTGTCGGCAAGCGAGCTTCTATTGAAATCCGAGTTTTGAGCGTCCGAATCCTGTACGTTCTCACGCAGCGTGGATTTCTCGAATTTCCGGCTTTCCGGATCGTAAAACCACACATTGTCGTCGACTCTCAAATATCCCTGACCTCGTTGGACCTGGGGTTGCAGGATGAGCAGCACGAATTGATCCAATTCATCACGACGAAACAATCTGGCCTGGGTAACGCTTTTCTCTTCTCCCGGTTTCTCGGAAACGATCGTGTAGACCGCCGAAAAATCCATCCCTTCGAAGTTGCCGAGATCGTCGATTTCCTCGAGCATCTCTTCGAAATCGGGCTCTGATCCGGCAAATGCGGTCGCCGCGAAAAATATCATTAGTAGAGCCAAAAATCTCTTCATATGTCTCCTCTCAATCATAAAATATATCACTATGCCGACCGAAGCGCGTTGACCGGGTGCATCATCGCGGCTTTTCGTGCCGGGAAAAACGCCGCGATAACCGTCAGCGCCGCTACGATTCCGAAATGGAAGAGCACCTGCAGCGGGATCAGCTTGAACGTC
>CAYLZA010000083.1:0-8234 GCA_964387575.1 uncultured Spirochaetales bacterium
CGCATCTTTTTCGCCGCAGAGGATGAAGTTGTCAGCCAATTGCTTCCCCTGATATGTCCTACAGCTGGGTGCCATGCTGGTTTTGCCGGAAGAAATCGATCGAGATCGAGGTGTACTATGTTGGTAGCCGTGAAAAAGCCCCGTATTGAAATCCGGGGAGAAATCCCCGTGCAGTTTCTCAATGTCGTACGTGATTTTTTTGGTGCTGATTCTGTAATGGTCGAGCAGGATTTCGACGATGAGATCCTTACGCCGGAAACAAGTGCGCTGTTTCAACAAATCGACGAGTCAATCACACCCGGTAAGGCGATGCGACATTATCGAGAGATTCACAACATGACGCAGTCGGAGCTCGGATCCCGGCTCGGCGGCATAGACAAAGCGGAAGTCTCGAAGATGGAAACCGGGAAACGCTCGATCAGCAAGAAAACCGCAAAGAAGCTCTCCCGTGTATTCGATGTTCCCGTAGGCCGGTTTATATAGGACCCAGGGCGGCTTAGTGCGGCGCAAACACGAGGAGATGTGTGGGTTTGTCGTCGAATGGGAGCTCGGTGTAGGTACCAACGACGAACTCCACATCAAAATCCGTCGATTCCACGAGTTTTTTTGCTCTTTCGATCATACGTTCCGAGCAATCTAAACCGGTGGCGTGCATCCCGAGCTCGGCCGCGCGATACGTGTGCTTGCCGCTCGAACAACCGAGAAAGTATACGATATTCATTGACGTATTCAGCTTTTTCTACTTCGAAATATATAGATAATCTCCTATTCGAGAGGTTCTATAGAATCCAGCGGTTTTCGCTCTTGCGCCTTTTACAGTCTGACAATGAATCCTTACGGAGTTACTCTTCCGCCACGTTGGAATCGAGCTCGAAGTCGATTCCGTACTCCGGCAGGGCGGGCGAATCCTTCATCCGCCACGCGCGGAACCGGTGGAGAGTAGCAGTTCCTCCATGAGACCGAATCGATATGCCACTCCCCACGTCGCCGGGATACACTACCTTCGTGACTGCGGATTGCCCCCCATTAATGAAGACTTCGAGCACTGAGCGGTCGACGAATATCCGCAGAGTCATCGACCCCTCCGGGGATACCGGTGGCGCGACAATCTTCGTCCCGTGAACATCGAGCGAATCTCCATCGTACACGATGTTAACGCCGGTTCTCCCATCGGGCGACCGCAGCAGGCTAATGTCCACCGATGCGGCACTCCCGAGCTCAAACGTGCACTCAATCTCCGCCGAGCTCAACACCATTCCTTGGGACAATACAATTTCTTTCTCGGTTATGGTTTGGTCGGTTGCCTCCACGGACTCTCCGCGCAGCTCCAGCACCTCACGAACCGCTTGTACAACAGGCACTCCGTTCTCGTTCACAACAATCTCGCGAGGCAGAGCGAGGCATCCATTCCACCCTTTTCCCTTTCGAAATCCTCGAATCCAGGCGAATACAATGGTTCTCCCGTCAGGCGCCGTTGCCGTGTTTGTGGCGTAGTAGTCTATACCGTTGTCGAGTACACCGTGTGTGCGCGGTGTAAATCGGCACGTCGAAGGATCAAATGAACCGACGTAGTACTCGACCGGTTTGAATGGTGAGGATAGAAGTACCCAATCGTTTTCTACCGGGAAAAAGTTTGGACATTCGAAGAAGCTAAGCGTGTAATCCGGTTTTTGCAGAAGTATATTGCTGTATTCCCATTTCGCGAGTGAACCGTCACGCGCCTTGAATAAAAGGATGACAAAATCGCCCCCGGCTTCCTCGGTCAATTGAGCTGAGACCACCATGAAGTAACGACCGTCGGTCTGGAAGACATACGGGTCACGCCAATTCGGTTTCACGGGAGGACAGCCGCTGTCAATTGTGACGATCGGATTTTCTGGATGGCGGGACCAGGTGATCATATCGTCGTCCGAGATTGCTGCGCACTGTTCTCTCGGATGCTCGGCGTCGATATCTACGCGCGTGTAGAAGAGCATCGGAGAGGCGTCTGCATCCAGCTCGCAACTACCGGAATAGATGCTCTGCTCACCCGATTCGGAAAGTGGGAATAGCGCAATCGGCAGTTGTTCCCACGTCACCAGATCGCGTGACCGGGCATGCCCCCAGTGGAGGTCATGCCAATAATCGGTATACGGATTGTGCTGATAAAAGAGGTGGTAGTATCCGTTGTGAAATACGGTTCCATTCGGATCATTCATCCAGCCGGATGGCGGCATGAAGTGAAAGCGCGGTCGTGACGGATCCGACTGGGCAATCTCCGCGTTGGCCCGCAGGGCACTATGCGCCTCGAAGAGCTTTCGTGATAGCGGCCAGACCGTGCGATTCAGTGGTTTACGTTGTGACAACGGTAATTCCTCCTGCCTCCAAACGTGTGATGGTTTTCTTCTCGAGCGAGTCGGTTATTATCTCGGTCGCGACCGATACGGATGTAATTTGCATGATTACCTCGCGGTTGAACGCGTGTTGTTCGGCAACAACAGTGACATCGCGCGCCGCGTGGATCATTGCCTGTAATACCGGTACATCGGGGAGACTCGAGCAGTAGAGCTCGTTGGACTCCGATATGCCGGAAGGTTCGAGAATCAACCGGTCGGCACGAATGTTCTGGATAGACGTTTCGGCGATTGGCCCGACCAACGTGCCGCTGGTGTGTCGCAGCTCACCGCCGGTGGAAATCAAGTGAATTCTCCGGTTTATTTCCAGAATTTTGAACACGCGCACGCTGTTCGTTATGATGACCACATCTTTCTTACTCAAGCATACGCGGGCAATCTCTTCCGATATCGGCCCGCCGGAGAGAAGAACAACGTCCTCCGCGCGTATTCGTTCGACGGCAAGGCGAGCAATGCGCTTTGCCGCATCGGAATTCGCATGAGCCTCTTCGGAATCCCCGAGTAGATCCGACTCTGCTGCCTGCGGAATAGCTGAGGTATCCGTAGCCCCAGCAAAGAGCGCGCCGCCTCTTGTGCGCTCCAGCTTTCCCTCTGCTTCCAAGATTTGTAAATCGCGACGTACGGTTACTTCGGACACCTCGAGAACATCGCTCAAAGCATCTACGCTCATGTGGATGTTCTGCTTGAGTTGTTTGAGAAGCTCCGACCGGCGCTCAAGTACTTCTCCGCTCGATTTCCTTGCCATTCAATATTTCCCGAAGGTAATTGTACCATCGACACGATAATTGATCAATACTGATAGCTCAAGACGGACTATATGATCATATCTGAGCTGTATATGCTCACTACTTGACACAAAACAAGTTTTAATGTATGATTTGAATCATTATGTAACTCATAACGATCGTATAGTTAAAGGAGGAAGAAAAATGAAACGATTGTTGGTCTCATTCATGGTGCTCGGCCTGTTGGTGGCCGGTGCAGCACTCGCCTTTGCCGGCGGCGCCGAGGAATCAGCGGAAAGCGCCGAATCACAAGACGATACTCAGGAACCGCTCGTTGTTATGACTTCGATGGGTGGTCAGCTGCTCGAGGCATTTGAAACAACAGTGAGCGAATACGGCGAGCGGGCGGGATACGAAACCCAGGTTGAAACAGTTAGCGACATTTCGACGCTGCTCATCACGAGAGCGCAGGCAAACAATCTCCCGGATGCCACGCAGCTTGCGAAGCCCGGTCAGATGCGCGACTTTGTCGACCAGGGAGAGGTGGTTGAGCTCGACCCGGAGATCGTCGCAGATCACCCTCAGGCCTTTGTCGATCTCGGAAGTGTCAACGACAAACTCTACGGTATATTCGTGGACGCGAGCCTGAAAAGCCTGGTCTGGTACAATCCTAAATCGTTCGAGGCCGGTGGATACACGATTCCGGAAACCTGGGCTGAATTGATGGCTCTCACCGAGAAAATGGCTTCCAATGGAGATAACCCATGGGCTCTCGGAATGGAGAGCGGTTCTGCCAGCGGGTGGCCCGGTACCGACTGGCTCGAGGAAATCATCGTACGAATGTATGGGCCCGAGTTTTACGATCAGTGGGTAAATCATGAGATCCCCTGGACCGACTCGCGCGTGAAGAATGCATGGCAGACATTCGGTGAGATATTTACGAATGAAGACTACGTTTTCGGAGGGCCTCAGGCAATCGTATCGATCGCCTGGAACGAGGCTCCGAACTATCTGTTCACCGATCCCCCCGATGCCTATATGTACAAGCAGGGCACTTTCGTCCAGTCCTTTATTCAGGACAACAACCCGGAAGTTGTTGCGGGAGAAGATTACGATGTATTTGTCCTGCCGCCGATAAACAAAGAGGAATACGGGAATCCACTGGTCGGGGCCGGCGACATCGTCTTCGGATTCTCCGATCGACCGGCCGTGAAGGGTCTGCTGGAGTATCTGGCTTCGGCCGAAGCGCAGAGCGTATTTGCCGAGACCGGACAGGGACTCGCAATAAATAAAAACGTTCCGCTTGATGTGTATCCCGATCCGATCAATGCCCGCGCGGCGGAGATTCTGAAAAGTGTATCTACCTTCCGATTCGACGGTTCCGATCTCATGCCGGCAGCAGTCGGCTCAGGAACATTCTGGACCGGTATGATGGACTACTTCTCCGGAACGGATCTCGACTCCGTACTACAGAATATCGAAAGAAGCGCGAAGCGCGCCTACGAGGAATAGAAAAGTTTCGTCACGCCGGAGTTGCCGCAGTATTTTGTGTGTCGGTGGCTCCGGCTTCTGTTATTGAGTGGTGATGAGAGGGTAATTCGGTGAGGCATGGCAAATTCATTCCGTGGGCCTATCTGGCCCCTGCCCTTTTAGTCGTGGGGGCACTACTGGTATATCCGGTAATCAACACCGTCATCATTTCATTCTTTGGCCGACGCTCGGAAGAGTTTGTCGGGTTCGACAACTATGTCGAGTTGTTGACCGATCCCCAAATGTTACTGGTCTTTCGTAACAACGCTATCTGGTTGTTCGTATTTACCGGTTTCACGGTCGTCTGTGGCCTTGCGCTGGCGATCCTCGCCGATCGTGTGAAGTACGAATCGGTCGCCAAGTCGATGGTGTTCATGCCGATGGCAATCTCGGCCGCGGGTGCGAGCGTCATCTGGAAGTTCGTGTATGCATATCGTCCCCCCGGGACGGAGCAAATAGGACTCCTGAACGCTATAGTGACGGGATTGGGAGGCGAGCCGGTGTCGTGGCTGGCAGTACAGCCGGTGAACAACCTCTTCATCGTGATCGTCGGCGTCTGGATGTGGACGGGTTTCTCAATGACCGTTCTCTCCGCCGCATACAAAAACATCCCGAAGCAGTTCATAGAGACCGGAAAGCTTGCCGGAGCATCCGAGGTACAGATGCTGCGGTATGTTATTTTTCCGGCAATGTGGCCGACGATCGTCGCGGTAACGACGACGATCATGGTTATCGTGCTGAAGATATTTGACTTTGTCTATGTAATGACAAACGGCAATTTCAATACCGAGGTCATCGCCAACAAAATGTTCAAGGCAATGTTCAGATTCAACTACTTTGGGCAGGCGAGCGCCCTGGCGGTTATCCTGTTTCTCCTGACGCTGCCGGTGATAATAGCCAACACCCGTCGGGCGGCAAAAAGCGAGTGACGTAGCTATGAAACTATCAGCGACCATAAGCAAGGCATTTCTTCATCTCCTGCTCGTCGCCCTTCTTGTCGTGTGGATACTTCCGTCGCTCGGCCTTCTCGTAACCTCGATTCGCACCGCCGCCGATACATCCCAAAGCGGATGGTGGACGATCTTCTCTGATCCGTTCGATTTCGATCAGTATTCGCCGGCCAACTACAAGAAAGTCCTCTTCG
The DNA here is from genome assembly GCA_964387575.1 of uncultured Spirochaetales bacterium. Taxonomy (GTDB): domain Bacteria; phylum Spirochaetota; class Spirochaetia; order ARS1246; family ARS1246; genus CAYLZA01. The sequence continues at coordinate 5,793 of CAYLZA010000083.1, forward strand.
ATCGGGGAATGGGACGGGCGTTCATCAACAGTGTGATTGTGACCGTGCCATCGGTGATTATTCCACTCGTTATCGCATCGCTTGCGGCATTCGCTTTTGCGAAGATGCGTGTGCAGGGAAAACGCTGGTTGCTTCCGCTCTTCGTGGGATTGCTCGTGGTTCCGCCGCAGATGGCCTTTATTCCGGCACTGCGGATTTTTAACGCCATCGGCCTTACGGGCAGGTATCCCGCCGTCTGGCTGGCGCACACCGCCTTCGCTCTACCGCTGATGGTGTACCTCATCCACAACTTCATGTCGGAGATACCGGTCTCCGTGATTGATTCGGCGTTTATCGATGGAGCATCGACCTTCCGGGTCTTCTATTCGATCGTGCTACCGCTGTCGTTCGCCGCGATAGCGTCACTTTCGATATTCCAATTTATCTGGGTTTGGAACAATCTGCTCCTCGCGCTGATCTTTCTGGGAGGCGCAAGCAATGTCGCTCCCATGACCGTACGCATAGCGAGTCTCGTCGGCGTTCGAGGCGAGGGATGGGAAGTCCTGACTGCGGCGGCTTTCGTTTCGCTCGTATTACCTATGATCGTGTTCTTCAGCCTGCAAAGGTATTTCGTTCGCGGTCTGCTGGCCGGCTCGGTGAAAGGTTAGTTTTTCCAGTGTGGGATACGGTCGGTATATAACACAGGTCGACGACACATATTTTTACCGGAACCGGATTGGCGTTTTCTGCGGTCGCAAGCCCAAGGTTTCGAGTCGGCATTGAAGACATCGCTGTTATCTTACGATCCGTGTTCCATGCTGTTGATCGTATCGAGCTCTCGGTCTTCGCGAGCGGCGTAAGGGATATATCCATCGGCAACCGCCTTCGAACGGAAATCCGCAATTCGATCGGCGTTGGAGGTAGAACCACTGCCGTCGTCCACATAATCGACGACAATCACGACCTTCCCTTCGTCTTTGATTTTGTCGAGCCAGACTATTCGCGCCGAGGTTTCGGCTGTTTCCCGTTCATCGGTTCCGTCATAGTAAAGATCCTCGATCCCAATTCCGCTGATGGAATCGAGGTACGCGTCGGCCACGAAAGTACCGCCCCCGTCGTCGTAGGCAAGGATTCCCTCGCCGTTCTGCGGGAATATCAAGAATTCCGGATCGCTCTCCCGCGCGTGGTTCGCAATCGTGAGAACCAGGTTGATCATGCGATCGACGGCCTCACGTTCGGTGATCGTGAAGCCCTCACGGTTCTCATCATCCGCCCAGTATTCATAGGCGTCTATGATATCGAGGTACACCCCGTCGAAACCTGCATCGATTATGTCATCGAGATACGCCAGCACCACGCTGTGCCAATCCGACGACCAGTATTGCACCTTGTAGTTCCCGGGCCATTCTGGGTTTGTACGTCCGAGCCGGCACGGAGCATCTGATGCCGGCTGCCCGGTGACCGGGCGAAGCCATGACTCGTCGAAATACCACCGGTAGTCCTCCGCCTCTCCGATGCTGAAGTAGCAGAGAATCGTCTGCGGTCCCCCGGAGGACCTGATAGTGTCGAGTTGCGTTTCAGTGTACGCGCCATCGGCCGACCCGTCGGCGGAGTAGTCCATAACTACAATGTCGAATCCTGACGCCTGAAGTGTCGAAGGCTCCGCCGATTGCAGCTGATACACCCAACTATCTCCGGGAGCCGTTGCCGTGAGAGCCGACGGAGTCGAATCGGGTGCGATGTCGGTACACCGAGTAGAGCGAAAGGGAAGCAATGCACATCCAAATATCAGGGATAGCAAGAGCGCTGTCACAAAAAGGTGAAATCGAGCGATGATAACCTTTCTCATTTTTTTAGTATAGCACTAATTCAATGCGGGGTCTCGACGAGGAGCATTTTCGTCGAGGCGAAAGCCAACATACAGTCGTGGTAATCGATGAGACCCACCGATTGGCTTCAAATATCCATCATGAGGAATACATCTTTTCGGGGTATGCCCCCCGGCTACATCTGGATGATTGACAGATCGGACACCCTCGCGAGGGCATCGAAATCGCGATCACGATGCAGAATAGGCAAGTCGGCACGGATAGCGTGCCACGCGATCAGGCAGTCGACGCTTTTCCGAACTGTGAGCCCCGATTTCCGGGCGTTTCGGTACAACTCCGCCGCGCCGATAGCGGCCTCCAGTTGTTCGAACATCAAGACCGGAAACGCCATGAGACGTGATTGGATGTTCAGAAACTGCTCGTCACTTACCACTCCTTGGAGGATCTCCTGGACGATCGTAGCTGTCAAATAGACGGGAACATCATCTTTCAGCATCGCGCCAAGCATTTGCTCTTCGCTTGTATGCGTGCCGCGTAGGAAATCGATCCACACCGACGTGTCTACGACCGCGTCCGTCATCGCGTCTCTCGCATCTCGTCAAGATTGCCCTGCCAATCAATCGTTCCTCGAAGA
>CAYLZA010000084.1:0-8191 GCA_964387575.1 uncultured Spirochaetales bacterium
GCCGCGTTCGTCTTCAGCGGGTGCCCGCATCTCCAGATCCTCAACCGCCCGAATACCTTCGGAAATAACGAAGTTCGATAGATCGAGCCCTACGATAGGTTTGCCGTCGCGTGTTTCTACATCCACTTCGATCTGGACTTGCGGAAAGTCGGATGACTGAACCCGCTCTACCGAAACAAGTAATCCGGTATAGAGTGCGGAAATCCGCGTCAGAACCGATACCGTGTTGTCCGTAAAATCCGTGACGAGTAGATTGCCGTTCGCATCAATATCGGCACTCATCGCTCTGCGGGCGGAATTGTCCAGATCGCTCAACGTTGTTATTGTTTCGTTTTCGACGTCTACCAGCTTGATATCATTCGTATCTGCGAGGATAAGGCGATTTTGTGAATACACGCGCAAGCCTTCGGGAGCTTCGAGCTTGCCCCGTGCGATGTACCGCATAAAATTTCCGCTGAGATCAAAAACGGCGATTGATCTGTCTATCCGGTCGCACACATATACCCGGTCGTTCAATACCGCAATTCCGGTAACCATCGAAAATCCTTCGAATCCATCACGACGTTGACCGAAAGAAAGGATAAACGATCCTTCGTAGTCGAATTTGCTGACTCGATTATTTCCGGCTTCCGTTACGTATATGTAACCTCTGTCGTCCGCGGCAAGATACTGCGGCCCGAGGAGCTGTCCTTCGCCGATGCCTTTTTCTGCGAACCGAACGACGTCAAAGCCCGACAAATCCGATCGGAATATCCCGTGTCGGCGAAACTCGGAGACAAAAAGATACCGATCCTCGACCTCGAGCACATCGAACGGATGATCAAGTCCCAGCACGCCACCGACGATTCTCCGTTCAACACCGGCATTGGCGTTAAACAGCAAAACACGATTCCCCGCAAATGAGCTTACGTAGAATCCGCCGTCGTTCCGCGGGAATACCGAAGAGGGGCGTAAAAAGAGATTAAACTCCTCGTGCTTTCCCTGAATTTCGTGCGTATTTACGTAGCGTTCGCTTTGCGCAAGCTCCCGATCTACGCCTCGACGGTAACGTACGGTTTCCATCAGATACGAAAGCACCTGATCCGCGTCTTCGCTCTCTTCGAGGCGTTGCCAGAAATCGAGCGCTGTTTTGTCGAATCCCGCGCGATAATACGCATTACCGAGCCATTCGATAATCTGCGGATCGTCCGGGGTAAATGAGAGCGCCCGTTCGAATGCGAGAATGGCCTGATTGAAAAGCCCCTGATGAAACGCAGTTATCCCCCATCGAAACTCCTCCCGTGCGTGTACCGCATCCATATCTATTTCCTGGGCGTCACCGGCGACGGGAAGAATCAGAGATGTTACAAGGAATAACAATACACTACACGCGACCGTGAAGCTGCGAACCGAGTATCCCACGTGCCGAGTATACACCCGTCAGGCCAGGATATCTACCTTGTGCTTTTCGATAGGAAGCGCGATATCGCCACGGATTCCCAGATAGAGGATCGCCTTGATATCCTTTGCATCGATGAGCGGAATATCTCGAACCGGGGTTTTGGGTGATTGAACTGTCGGTATTTGTATCGGATCGACACTCATAACCTACTCTCCAGCTACAGCATCGACGACGGACCGGTAATCTTTAACCTTTTTTATGTTCGGCTATGCATAACTTCACGCATATGCGTCGCAATATCGGTCTCCCCACCCGAAAGAGACATTGCTTTACGAAGATATCCCCGCGCTTCCTCGTTATTACCCAATTTATGATGCACCCAGCCGAGTGAATCGAGATACGCCGGATTGTCTTCGTTTATCGCCACCGCTTTACGGCAGAGCGACAATGCATATTCGAGGTCGCGGTTTTCTTCCGCGAGAATATACCCGAGTGAGTTCATGGCGTTCGCGTTGTCCGGATCCACCGTAAGGGCTTTTTGGAGATATTCGAGCGCATCATCGATTCGACCGCTTTCGTAGGCAACGTGACCATATGCGGAAAACACCTGCGCGGACTCGTATCCGCCCTCGATCAGCGCATCGAGCTCGAACTCCGCCAGCTTATACCGACCGGTTATCGTGTAGATATAGCTCAGGAGCATTCTGCTCTGATAGATATGAACGAGATCCGTTTCGGATGTTACCACCTGCTCGAGATAGAGAAGCGCGTCGTCGTACCGTCGAAGTTGTGTATAGCAGAGCCCGAGATAATACGCGATTTCGGGATTCTCCGAGGGCTCATCATCGAGGGCGTGAAGCTCTTTTACCGCTCCCTCGTATCTTCGGCTTTTGTAGAGGCGCATCGCCGTGCGCATCGACGCCTTCATACCTTACATTATCGTATCTCTCGCCACACTCTTGAAGCGAGCAGATCTATACGCCTTGTCCTCCGAATGATTCAGGGGATGCAAATAGACCGGTGATACAGAGATTCGATCATTCTTTACCGCGTCCCAATCCGAACCTTCCTCGATTACCGCTTCGTTCAACGTTCCCTGGAGAAAGAAATACCGTTCGCCGCTGGGTGCGGTGAAATCCACGAGATGGTCCCGATATATACGCCGTGCAGGATGGGTTACTTCGATATCGGGTGTGATATCAAACGTATTCGGGGTGTTTATATTGAGAAAATGATCCGGTAACCAGAGATCGAGCATCAGCTCGAGATTGCGCGACACGAACTCCGATGCCAGATCGAAGTTGTACGGTGGTTTCGTGCCGGCCACCGAAACTGCGATAGCCGGTTTTTTCATCAGCGCCGCCTGTCGGGCCGCAGCGACCGTTCCCGAATAAATGATATCGGTCCCGATATTCGGTCCGTGATTAACCCCCGAAACTACGATATCCGGGTCCACATCAACGGCGCCGATCAGCGAATAGAGCACACAATCGGCCGGAGTTCCGCCGCACGAATACGAGCGATCGTCGATACGACTCATACGTACCGCATCTCTCAATGTTATCGCATGTGAGGTACCGCTTCGTTCAACGTCGGGAGCTACGGTCCATACCTCATGATCGTTTTCCAGATAGTTCTTCAGCGATTCGATTCCTTCGCTGTGAATTCCGTCATCATTTGTGAGAAGTATCTTCATGGTTTTACCAGCGTAGGTGCTCGTCTTACACCGTCGGCGGGCTCAAATACGAATGTTTCAGGCTTGAATCCAAATATGCGCTCGTAATCTTCTATAGTCTCGCGGTATGCAGGAATAGACTCTTCACGAATAAGTGACAATGTACAGCCGCCGAATCCCGGACCGGTCAATCTCGATCCGTATATTCCTTCTACTTCACCGGCTCGTTTTATAAGCCAATCGATCTCGGGGCACGAAACTTCGTAATTGTCCCGGAGGCTTTCATGCGAGTGATTGAGCGTCTTTCCGAGCGCTTCCACATCCCCCTGCTTCAGCTGGAGTTTCGCCTCTTCTACGAGCTCGTTCTCGTTAATTATATGCGTGCATAATCTGCGAACATCCTCGGGTGTCGACTCACTGATAAGCCGAAATTCGGACGCACTAATGTCTCTGAACGATCGACCCGTGCTGTCGTCTTTCATCTCAGCAAACCAGCTCCGACATTTCTCCCGCCGTGCGTAGAGCTCGTTTCTGTAGGAGACATTCGGTACGTTGGAAACGGTTAACAGCAGCTTTACCCCGCCGAGCTCGACCGGCACATGTTCGTATTTGAAGCTTCGAAGATCGAGATATACCGCCGATTGTTCCTGAGAAACGGCGGACACGAGATGATCGGTAATCGACGTCTCAATACCGAGAAACGCCACCTCCGCCATTGCAGCCGATTGCACGATCTGAAATTCACTCAGATCCAGATCGAAGAGCTCCGACAAGGCAAGTGCAGTTGCCACACCAAATGCGGCCGAGGATCCGAGCCCGATGCCGTGAGGGATTTCGCTCGACACACTCAGATCGAATCCGTCGAGATCATATCCGAGCTGCATGAGCTCATAGATCACGCCCTTTGGGTAATTCGCCCATCGGTCTTCACGACGATATTTGAGATTCTGGATCGTCGTACGCTTCCGCTCATGTAAATCCGATGAGTAGAAGCGAAGCGAGCTATCCTGTCGTCTCGAAATACCAACCGAGAGATATCGGTCTATCGCAGCCTCGAGAACGAGACCATCGTCGGCGTCATTATGCTCGCCGATGACGTTGACGGATCCCGGTGCCGATACCACGATTTCGGGCTCACGTCCATATTCTTCTGTATGAAGGGCAATAAGTTCATCCATTTACGTTCAATTAAATAATACAATCACGGAAGCGTAAAACAAAGCACTTTTAACGCCTCTTATAGTAGAGAAAAATCGATGGAATTTCAATCGATTTGCACAAATCTCATATTTATTTTACATATCGCACTCTTCGATTGTTATAGTATAGGGGCCAACCGGGCCGGCTTTCCACTTGGGCCATCTATCCAAAGTTATAGCAGGAGAAAAAATATGGGAAAATATGCGGTAATCACCGGTGCTTCGAGCGGAATCGGAGCTGCATTCGCGGAATTACTGGCGGCCCGGGGTTATTCGCTGATAATTACCGGGCGCAGACGCGAACGAATCGAAGCCGTGGCCGAGCGAATACGGTCACAGTGGGCAACCGAGGTTCAGGTCATGATCGTCGAGCTTACGACGGAGGATCAGAAACAGAAGCTCATTCGCGAAATCTCTTCGCGTGATGATATCGAGCTTCTCATTAACAATGCGGGATTCGGACTTTCCCATTCGTTTGTCTCCGACGATACGTCGGAACACTACAAAATGCTCGATGTTCATATGCGAATACCGCTCGAGCTGATCGAAGCGGTGCTCCCGTCGATGGTAAGACGGAGCTCGGGCGGAATTATCAATGTTGCATCGGTTGCGGCGTTTTTTCCGATGCCGAAAGCATCGACATACTCGGCAAGTAAGGCGTTTCTGGTATCGTTTTCGGAATCGCTTGCAATGGAAGTAGCGGCGGCCGGAATAGATGTTCAGGCGCTCTGTCCGGGATTAACCCGAACCGATTTCCACGAAAAAATGGGGGCGTCCGGGAAGGAAATCGCGCAACGAAATCTTTTCGGATGGATGGATCCATACGAAGTGTGTAATCGGTCGCTGAAGAAACTGCAAAGCGACCGGGTCATCTTCGTTCCAGGGGTAATAAACAAGTTTCTCGTAGGTGTCGTGAGCCACACTCCGCGCTGGCTCTACTATCCGCTGGTACGTGCCGCCCGGGAAAAAGCATAATACCCGGACGGTTGCCCGCCACGGCCCGTTGCGTGCGGCATATACATGATACCGGTGCACCGTATTCGTGGCGGTGTTTTAGTCTTTTATCCCGTACCTCTTCTTGAACCGTTCGACACGACCGGCAGTATCCACCAGTTTCTGCTTTCCCGTATAGAACGGGTGACAGCTCGAACAAATTTCAACGTTGATATCCTTGGCGGTCGAACGGGTTTCTATCACATTTCCGCATGCGCAGGTTATCGTGGTCATCTCGTATTTCGGGTGTATATCTTTTTTCATCATGCAACTCCTACAGCTATTCCGACACTCCTGAGGTATTCATCGACCGCAGGAACGCCTCATTATTCTTGGTCTTGCTCATCCTGTCAATGAGAAGCTCAGTAATCTCCATATCGTCCATCGGATTGATAACTTTCCGGAGAACCCACATCTTGTTGATCTCTTCCTCGGTAAGAAGAAGCTCCTCTTTTCTGGTTCCCGATTTCTTGATGTTTATCGACGGGAACAACCGCCTGTCGGACATTCGTCTGTCGAGGTTGATCTCCATGTTTCCGGTACCTTTGAACTCCTCGAATATGACCTCGTCCATTCGACTGCCGGTTTCGATCAATGCGGTGGCTACTATCGTAAGGCTTCCACCTTTCTCGATATTACGTGCGGCACCAAAAAATCTCTTCGGTTTGTGAAGCGCATTTGAATCGACACCACCGGAAAGTATTTTTCCCGACGTTGGTACGGTCTGGTTATATGCACGGGCGAGACGGGTAATCGAGTCGAGCAAAATAACGACGTCGTTTCGTCCTTCCACGAGTCGTTTGGCTTTTTCGAGTACCATTTCGGCAACCTGAACGTGACGGGTCGCCTGTTCATCAAAGGTGGATGCGATAACCTCACCATCCACGTTTCGTTTCATATCGGTAACTTCTTCCGGCCGCTCATCTATCAACAACACGATCAGAAAAACATCCGGATCGTTATAGGTTATTGCATTGGCGATTTTCTGAAGCAGTATCGTTTTCCCGGTTCGCGGAGGCGAAACGATTAATCCCCGTTGTCCCTTACCGATCGGGCAGAAGAGATTGATCATCCGAGTGGAAACATCGGCATCCGGTGTTTCCATATTGAGCCGTTCCTCGGGATAGAGCGGGGTAAGGTTGTCGAACGGAATGCGCGTACGAGCTTCCGTGGGATCCGAAAAGTTGACCGATTCGACCCGAAGCATGGCAAAAAACCGTTCCCCGTCTTTCGGCGGGCGAATCTGACCGGCGACGGTGTCACCGGTTCGCAGATTGAACAGCCGGATCTGTGACGGGGAAATATAAATATCGTCCGAACCCGGAAGATACGAGTTCTGAGGTGAGCGCAGAAAACCATAACCGTCGGGGAGGATCTCGAGAGAGCCGTATGCGTAGATCGAACCTTTATCAGTTTGGGTATGTGACTTCAACACCGCGAAGATCAGCTCCTGCTTCTTCATCGTGTTGAGATTGTCCTGCTGAAAACCTTTATCGGCAGCGAATCGTCGAAGATCACCCATCTCCATCATCGCGAGCTCGTTGATGCTCAGCCTATCGGTATCGTCATCATTGCCGTTATTTTGATAATACCGCTTACTGTAGTCCGAACCCTTACCGGAGGAGCTTCCGCCGGATTTACCGGACCCGGATTTGCCGGATCCGGTTTTTACGGTAGTTGATTTTCCCGAGTTCGATTTTCCACCGCCTTTTCCACCCTGCGGTTTTCCACTGTTCGATGCACTGTTGGCGGGAGTATCGGCGTCCGACGACGCGGAAAACGACAATTCGCTTTGGGCAGAGCGCTCTTCTTCCTTGCTCGTGCCGTCAGTCATAGAAGGATCACTCTCCTCTTCGTTTTTGTCGCCGTCACCGCCGTTCGATTCTCCGTCCTTTATCAACTGAACACGCACGCGCTGCACTTTCTTTTTCTTGGCGGTTTTGCGCTTTGGCTCATCCCCGGAGTTTGCACCGTCATTCGACGCTTTGGTGTCTGACGGCACGTCGCCGTTGGAACCTTTGGAACCGGTCTCTTCCGATTGGCTCTCGTTTTCCATTGGTGATACCTGCTCATTTTTCTCAGATTTGGCAGAACTACTCTCGGAGTTATCCTGCTTTTTCCTGATAATTGCCATCTACTGCTCCAGTGTTACATGTATATTGTGCGCTGCCGATAACTCGGCACCGACGATCAAACGGATGAATTACGGATTTATTATAACTCGGTGAAAGGGCATCTCGTTACAGGAACCGTGATTTTTTTCGCATTCCCGGCATTTTAGAGCTTTTGTTTCTCCCAGTTGCCGAATGCTGGATTTTTTGTTGAAAAATCCGATCAGACCAGCGCCTCAAATATAGTTCCAAATATAATCCGTGTCAATAGCCTTTTTTTCTATAACTCCTCGTGCCAGAAGCATAGCCGCCACAGCGCTCAAACGCCGTACCCGATCCCTGCTTCCTCCAATTGAAACGCGAAAACTCTTTACGTCCTCTCCTGCCACACCTATCGCAATCCATACCGTACCGACCGGTTTCTCCTCTGTCCCACCACCGGGTCCAGCTATTCCGGAAACCGCTATCGAAACTTCGGCATCCGACAGCTCCAGCGCTCCCGATGCCATTTGCTCAACCGTCGTTTTCGAAACCGCCCCCTCGGTCGCAAGCGATGTGACGTTGAGCACGCGTTCTTTTGCTTCATTGTCATAGCTCACGATTCCTCCCCAGAAAACTTCCGAGCTCCCGGGGATATCGGTTATGAGCTTTCCGATTTCTCCGCCCGTACACGATTCGGCGGTAATCAGCCTGAGCGATCGCGTTCCAAGCGTACGAAAAAGCATGTGCGCGGCATCCGTCTCTCCGTCGGAAAGACAGAGCTCGCCGAGCCTTTTTTTCAGTGCCGTCACCGACTCTTCCAAAAGCGCTTCGGCATTCTCGGGACGAACCG
>CAYLZA010000085.1:0-8154 GCA_964387575.1 uncultured Spirochaetales bacterium
GCCGGCGGCGCAAGGAATTCGCATTATGACCGATGAGGAAAGGCACCAAAAACAGCGGTATGGTAGTGGGAAACCGTGCCAACGGTTCATAATGCGAATTCCTGACCGCGGGACGCTTTGCTTGATTTTGGAGTGATAAAGCGATAGGTTTCACATGGTTGTGGGAGTGGATCGGAGGGTGGTCTTGATGGATCAGCGATCCTACTTCATTCTACAGAATACTCGACAGCTGAAAGACGGAATAGAGGTGCTTTCCAGGCTCGATGACCGTACATATGCCGAGTGTAACCACAGGTTTTTCGCAAGCGGTATCGGAAAACATATCCGACACATTCTCGACATGTATCAGTGCTTTCTGATGTTTGAGGATGGCAGCATCGACTATGACGATCGGGAAAGAGATACCAGGCTGGAAACCGATCGTGAATACGCAATCGAAAAGGCTCGAGAATTGATAGATCGGCTCGAATCGTTGCGAAACAGCGCGGTCGTTGAGAGCCTTTCGGTAAGCAGCAACGAGGGACCGAATACCGCGGGGATATCGCCGTGGTGCTCGTCGAGCCTGGTCCGGGAGCTTCAGTACCTCGCGAGCCACACGGTTCATCACTACGCAATCATCGCGATGATCCTCCGTATTCTCGGACACGGTTGCCCCGAGCATTTCGGCGTGGCACCGTCGACAATTCTCTACGAGCAATCCCGCTGACTCGATGTGCACTGCAACATGGCTCACATATACCGACGGTTATGAGCTGTTTTTTAATCGAGATGAAGCGAACAGCAGACTTCCGGGTAGACCTCCGTCAATGGAATCCGCGCATTCGATCTCATACATCGCACCCTCCGACCGAAATGCGGGCGGCACCTGGATCGGTGTAAACGAATATGGATTGACGCTTTCGCTCCTGAATCGATATCCCCTGACCGATGAGAACACCGTTTCCGAGCTGATCGGACCTGCGCCGGACAAAACAAGCCGAGGACATATCGTTCGAATGATTATTCATTCGACTACTATCGGCGAAGTTGCACGTTTTATGGAGGAAGCAGATCTGGAGGAGTTCAGACCGTTTACCCTCTTGGCGGTTGATCCGAGACTGAAACCACGCAGGTGGACATGGACGGGAGAAGGTGGAGTGGCAACGATCGACTCGCCGACACCTCCGGTAGCTTCCTCGGCATTCAGAACCCGGGAGGTTCTCAAAACACGCCGAAAAACCTATGAAAATATGGTTCGAGAACAGGGGCGCGTCGATTCCGAGACGCTGACCGATTATCACTCGAGCCATATTCCCGAGCGCGGGCCCTTTTCGGTATGTATGCACAGATCCGACGGAAAAACACAGAGCATGAGTCGGATCGTCGTTACCGCCGACCTCATTCGATTTTTCTACACTCCCGGAAGCCCATGTGCCACGCCGAGCGATTCAGCGATCGAGCTTTCACGTAGAAAATAGCGGTACCCTGCGATATGCTACACGTCCGAAATCGATCGGGCACCGCGAGATGGTTTGATCACTCTCCCGACGAAGGAGTACCCGAATCGTTTTTCATACCGTTCCCGGAGCAGATGTAATAGCGATTCGGCCTCCTGCTCCCAGGTGAGCACTACCGCGCTTCCGCCGAAACCGCCTCCCGAAAGCCGCGCACCGAGTACCCCGTCGAGCTTTCGAGTCGTATCCACGATAAAATCGAGCTCTTCGCAGGAGTTTTCGAAATTGTATCTCGAGCTTCTGTGGGAATCGTACATCAACCGGCCAAAGCTTTCAAAATCACCTGATTCGAGACACGAAACACCGCGCACTACACGCTCATTCTCCTCAACCACATGAAGCGCTCGTTTGAGTACCTCCGGATCAAGATCGGTTTCAGCTCTTGTAAGCTCATCGCTCGATATATCCCTGAGTGCGGTCACTCGATGCTCGATCCTGCCGGTAAAAAACGATACCGCTTTCTCGCAGGCCTCACGCCGACGGTTGTAATCCGATTCTCCGAGACTGTGTGATACGCCGGTATCGCATACGAGCAGTCTGAGCTCTTCGGCAAACGGAACGGTACGAACGTTGAGATTCCGAAAATCGGTGTGAACAAGCCTTCCTTCCTCTCCAAAAAGGCTCGATATCTGATCCATCAACCCGGTTCGGGCACCGACAAACTCGTGCTCGGCTCGCTGCGCTATCCGCGCCATTTCGAGCGAATCCACCCGTTGACCGGACATCGAAGCAAGAGCCATACCCGCGGAAATCTCGAGAGCCGCCGAGCTCGACAGACCCGATCCGATCGGCACGTTCCCGAAAAAAAGCCCGTTGAACCCGCGCGGTAAAACACCGAGCTCGTTCAACCCGGTGACGACTCCGACAACGTAATTGGCCCAGGAACAATCGGAAAACGGACGCGGTGATTCGACTGGAAACGACACCTCTTCCATGAGGTCTCCCGCAACAAGACGACACTGAGCTTCGCTCGCGGTGTTGCCGTCGGAGGGAGCGGCGAGAAAGACCGTCCCGTAATCGATCGCCGCCGAGAGCACGAATCCGTCGTTGTAATCGGTGTGATTTCCAAGAACCTCTACCCTTCCGGGAGCATATCCCGCAGCGACGGGTGGATGCCGGTACCACGTTTGATACTTTTTACGCGCTGAGCGTACAAGCTGCTCGACCATATCGTTGAGATTATTTTGAAATTGTGTAAGGATCAACCGTACACCTCAACATCCTGGAGAGATCATGAAGAAAATCGCTTTTATCGGTGCAGGAAGCTTTGGATTCACCCGTAAGCTGGTACGGGATATTCTCTCGTTTCCCGAGTTTTCGGATACCGAGCTCAGGCTCATGGATATCGATACGGAACGACTGGAGGCGGTTGAGAAAGCCGCAAACAAGATCATCAAAGCCGGCTCGTATCCGGCTACAGTCAAGGCAACAACCGATCGCGCCGAAGCCCTCGACGGTGCGGATGGTGTGGTTATCACGATACTCCAGGGGGGAGTACAGGTCTGGCGCCGGGATATCGAAATCCCGAAGGAGTTCGGAGTCGACATAAATGTGGGAGACACCCGGGGTCCCGCAGGAGTCTTTCGTGCGTTACGAACAATTCCGGTTATGCTCGATATAGCACTCGATATAGAACGTTATGCGCCGAATGCAATCGTTCTCAACTACACGAATCCGATGGCAATGCTCTGCCGCGCTGTGCTCGGACAGACATCGGTCAACATGACCGGGTTGTGTCACAGCGTTCAGGGAACCGCCGGAATACTTGCACGGTGGATCGGTGCGCCGATCGAGGAAGTCACCTATTTGTGTGCAGGCATAAATCACCAGGCCTGGTACCTCGACTATCGCTGGAACGGCGAGGATGCATATCCGCTTATACGAAAAGCCGTCGAAGAGAACCGGGACATCTACAACGAAGAACAGGTCAGAAACGAGATGTTTCTCAAGCTCGGATACTACGTAACCGAGTCTTCGGGACACAACTCGGAGTACAATCCGTGGTTCCGTAAGCGTCAGGATCTGATCGAAAAATACTGCACGACCGGTACCGGCTGGAATCCGGGGCACTATGCGTACATCCGGGACAACTATCTCGAACGCGAAAAAACATGGAAGGATTCGATCGAAGAATGGCTTTCACAGGATGAGGTCGATCTCACCCGGGGGCACGAATATGCAGCAAGCATTTTCAATGCGACGATCGGCGACGGGGATCTGTTCGAGTTCAACGGCAATGTGTTGAATCACCGGCTGATCGACAATCTGCCCGAAGGATGCTGCGTGGAGGTACCGGTTACCGCCTCCCGCGCAGGATTCAGACCGGCGCATGTCGGTTCGCTGCCCAGGCAGCTCTCGGCTCTGACATTCCTGAATGCGCAATGCGAGGAGCTCGCTGTAGAGGCCGCGATAACCGGCGATCGGGACAAAGTCTATCGAGCCATCTATCTCGATCCCCTTTCCGCAGCAGTGTTGAGCCTGGAGGAAATTCGAACGATGGTAAAGCAGATGTTCGAAGAAAACCGCGACTGGCTTCCGCAGTTCAAAGGATCTATATGAACGCGCTCTCGTTTGGAGAGCTCCTGTGGGATATCATAGACGGCACCCCGTATATCGGCGGGGCGCCGTTTAACCTTGCCGCGCATCTCGCGCGAATGGGAGCCGGTGTTTCTATGATTACCGCGGTCGGCGACGACGAGCTCGGTCGGCGCGCGCTCGAACAGGCATCGCGGTATGGTGTCGACACACAATTCATACGGACATGGCCGGACTCGCCGACCGGTACCGTCGAGGTCTATCTCGATCAGGCGGGGTTGCCCGATTATACCATTCACGAAAATGTCGCCTGGGATCGTATCGAGCTCGAGGCAAACGAGATCGAACGAATCGGTTCACAATCGTGGGACGTTTTCTGCTTCGGTACATTAGCTCAACGAAGCGAGCAAAATCGGCGCCTTCTCGAGACGATAATTGGTGCATCACGTCCCGCTTCGGTTTTCTACGATGTCAACCTGAGACAGAGTTATTACGAAGAAGCGTGGCTCGAGGCGTCGCTCGAGCACGCGACGATCGTTAAGCTCAACGAAGAAGAAGCCGAAACAATCTCCCGTATGCTATTCGACGAAGAGCTTTCCGTACGCGATTTCGTCACGAAGATATTCAAGACCTTCGATCTCGACGTCGTGCTCGTTACACGAGGCCCCGAAGGCGCGATAGTGTATAACGGCAGTGATTTCGGGACATCCGAGACCGAGGATGTCGAAGTAGTCGATACCGTAGGTGCCGGAGACAGTTTCAGCGCCGCATTTCTTTACTCGTATTTATCCGGCGACGATGCATTCGATGCATCCGACACAGCCGCAAAGGTTGCCGATTTCGTCGTCTCGAGACGAGGTGCGGTACCCGATTATTCGAAGGAGCTCGAGGAGCTGCTCGGGCTGCGATGATCAGGTCCGGCCGCCTTTTACGGAACGGGCTCCCGCAGGTCGTAACGTTTTGAGCGTAGCGATCATCTCATCGTAGCTCGATGATTCCATTAGATCGTTTCGCAATTTCGCCGCACCCGGGAACCCCGAGACATACACCTTTGCGAATTTCTTCATGATGTTGAAGTTGCGGTTGTCCCCCCACGTCTTTCGGTACAACTCGATGTGCTCCAGATAACGATTTATCCGCGATTCGACGCCCCCCGTTTCGCCGTCCCACTGCTCATTTTCGTCGGTAAAAATCATCAGATCGTGAAAGATCCCTCGTGCCACCATAACCCCGTCGACACCGTAGCGAGGCGGATAGCTAAGCATTTGCTCCCGGGTCGTAACGTCTCCGTTTCCGAAAATCAGCGTATCTTTACCCGATTCATCACGAAGCGCGGCTACCCGTGATATCTCATCCCAGTCGGCAGGCACGTCGGACATATCCCGGGCGATTCGTCCGTGCATCGTCAGCAACGGCAAATCATGCTCCAGGAGAAACGAGGTCCATACGATCGTCTTCTTCGTTTTGAATCCGAGCCTGGTTTTTACGCTGACCGGTAGATCGCCGGCACCTTCGCGGGCGGCCGTGATGAGCTCCGAGGCCAGAGTCGGATTATCGATCAACGCCGAGCAATGACCGTCTTTCACAATTTTTTTTACCGGGCACCCCATGTTTATATCGATACCGTCGAATCCGAGCTCCCGGATCATCCGAGACGCCGTGCGATAATTTTCGGGCGAGTTTCCCCATATTTGCGCGATTATCGGCCGCTCTTCTTCGGTATAACGAAGCCGATGAGAAACGGCCTCGTACCCCTCGGAGCACAATCCGTCGGTACTGACGAATTCGGTAAAAAAGACATCCGGTTTCCCGGCACGCGCAACGATCCGTCGAAATACCGTATCGGTCACATCCTCCATCGGGGCAAGCGCGTAAATCGGTGGTGTGAGTCGCTTCCAAATCGAGTCCATGTTCGTTTCAATATAATATGAGTGATCCGAAAATTGTGGAAACTCCGGGTGATTCGATAACTAAGATTTCGAGGTATCACGCCCGTCACTATCGCAAACGGTGCCCGGCGAATTCCTGGCTTCAATCAGCGTGGACTTGATTTATAACCTGCGTACGGGATAACGTATCCGCCGAACCGACTAATCGGAGGTCGTGTGAAATCTCGAGGTTTTATCTCCCTTTTTGTAGTCTATCTCGTGTCGGGCGTCGTCGCTGTCGCGGTCGGAACGCGCTATTCCGCATTCCATCCGATAGCTACGGTTGCGCTCGCCGATTTTGCGGCGACGCTCGTGGTGTTCATCTGCAGTATGCTGATGAATAATTCGAGCGTATACGATCCATACTGGAGCGTTGCTCCCGTGCTCATCGCGCTGTTTTATTCGCGATGGCTGTCGTTACATCTATCGGCGCTTCAGATAGCGATGGCGGCACTCATAGTAGTGTGGAGCTTTCGCTTAACAGCCAATTTTCTCCGCAGATGGAGCGGTATCTCCCATGAAGATTGGCGATATGTGAGCCTCAGAAATCGCACGGGGAATCTCTACTGGCTCGTCAGTTTTCTCGGTATTCATTTTCTTCCGACGATTGTCGTTTTCGTCGGCTGTATTCCATTGTATTTCGCATTTACCAACGGGCCGATCGGTTTTACCGCGATATCGACGATCGGTATTCTGGTAACCGCAGGAGCTATCATCCTCGAGAGCGTGGCCGATCTGCAAATGGACTCATTTCTCAAAAAGCAGGATCAAAGCTATCACGTATATGACCGCGGTTTGTGGGGAGTCGTACGGCATCCGAACTATCTCGGAGAAATCCTTTTCTGGTGGGGGATATGGCTCTTCTCACTCGCCGCTTCCCCTGGGGTGTGGACGATTATCGCACCGGTTCTCATGACCGTCTTGTTTATCGCCGTCAGCATTCCGATGATAGAGCGTCGTCTGTCACAACGCCGCGACTCATACGAGGAGTATCGCAAACGCGTACCCGCGCTGTTACCGTTGCCGAAAGGTCGTTTCGGAGTCAATTGAACCGATGGAGGAGGGTGCCGCTTTCCGGAAAAAGCGTTTTTACCGTTTTGCTGACGTCGTATGTTTTCACGACGCCTGCAAGCGCCTGAAGACACCCGAGAAGTCTTTGTGAGGTGGTCTCGTACTCGAGAAAATGCTGTTTTTCATCGGCGGAAAAGACATCGAGCGACGAAAGTATATATGAAACTCTCCCCGGATCAAACTCTTGTAATGCGTCGGTATCGATGGTTGAACGAGTTATTTCGGCGAGTCTGTCGAGCTGTGCCAGACTTTGCTGTATGAGTTTCGGAATCGATTCGGCATGGCCGTTCTTATCTTTCAGGAGGGTTGCCATAACGGTTACAATCGGTTCCTGCTCGAGTATCTCATCTATTTTGAATCTGTGCTCACCTCGCACTACGATGTCGAGCTTTCCATCATCATATCGCTTCGCTACGTGCTCTACGCGGGCGGTGCAACCGATCGAACGCATTGCCGCCCCGTCGTAATATGCGATACCGAACGGTGTGTCGCTCTCTATACACTCCCCGATCAGTTTTTTATACCGCTCCTCGAAAATATGGAGGGGCAATGGAACACCGGGGAATGGCACGACACCGAGTGGAAACAGCTGTAACAATGCGGCTTCGGATTCCATATTTGTTCCGAATATACTAATGATCTCTTTTAGAACGAAAGAGTTTGGTGACTTCATTTTTTCGCGATTTCCATCGATATTGATACTATGATCCATCACGAAGACCGTTTTAAGGGAATATGGGAGTTTATCGTACTCTTTTTTACGGTTGTCGCGGCCTTATTCGTGCCCCCGGCCATCGTTTTCGGAGCGACTCATCGTCCTCTCATCATTCTTGTCAGCGCGGTACCCACCCTTGTGTTCAGTACCGACATTCTTATTACGTTCAATACGTCGTATCAGTCACGTGGCAAGCTCATCTCCGATCGAAAAACCATACGCGATCAGTACCTCCGAACCTGGTTCGGAATGGATCTGGCGGCAGCGCTCCCGATCTGGCTCATATTGCTTCTCGCAACCCCGGGCTCGCCGGTTGCCGTTCACCTTTTGGGACTAAATGTTCTGCTCAAATTGCTTCGTGTCGGAAAAACTCTCAAACGAATCGGGAGCAACAACATAAATCCGGCAATTC
>CAYLZA010000086.1:0-8107 GCA_964387575.1 uncultured Spirochaetales bacterium
GCCCGTGGAGGTTCCGAAAGTCAAAACAAAGCATCGAACGATCAAGACCAGGATGCCGGTGCCCGAGTCGCTTCCGATTATAGAGCGGTTGAAGAAGAGTGAACCGCGCTCGATGATGGGACAACCGCCGGTTATCTGGGACAAAGCCGAGGGATTCTCGGTATACGATCAGTGGGGTAACAAATGGATCGACTGGTCTTCGGGCGTATTGATTACGAACGCAGGGCACGGAAGAAAGGAAATCACCAAAGTGCTCAAACAACTGATAACAAAGCCCCTGATTTCGACGTATGTTTTTATGCACGAGCAACGGTCGCTGCTTACCGAAGCACTCCAGGCTATCTCGCCGAATCCGGCTGAGTATACCGTGTTTCTGTTGAGTACCGGAAGCGAGGCGAATGAAAACGCGCTGAAGCTTGCCCGTACCTACGCAATCGAGAAACACGGACGAAAAAAGAAGTACGTCGTATCCTTCGAAAACGCCTTTCACGGCAGAACGATGGGCGCGCAGCTCGCGGGCGGAATGGAGAAACAAAAACAATGGATCGTCGATGAGGGAAAAACCTTTGTGCAGGTACCTTTTCCCGACGGTTTCAAGAACGAGGACACATCGTTCGATCTGTTTCTCTCGACGCTCAAAAAGAAACGGGTCAAACCCAACGATATCGCCGCGGTCATCACAGAGACCTATCAGGGTATCGGCCCGGATTTTCTTCCATATGACTATGCACAGAAGCTGCAGGATTTCTGCCGCGAGCACGATATCTGCATGATCTACGACGAGGTACAGGCGGGATTCGGAAGAACCGGGAAGATGTTCGGTTACGAGCATTACGATGTCAAACCGGATCTCATCGTCTGCGGTAAGGGAATCTCGAGCTCATTGCCGATTTCCGCCGTCATCGGGCGGGAGGACATCATGTCGCTCTACGCGCCCGGATCGATGACATCGACCCACTCCGCAAGCCCGTTACCGGTAGCGGCGGCGCTCGAAAGCCTCCGCATCATTCAGACGGACGGGCTCGTCGAGCACGCACGGGAGATGGAAGGAGTGCTCATGACCGGGCTCGAACGTATTCAGCAGAAATATCCCGATGTCCTCGGTTGTCTTCACGGTAAAGGGCTCGTTGCTGGAATACAGGTGGTAAAGTCCGGCACCAAGGAGCCCGATTCGGAGACGGCGACCAGGATCAACGATGCCTGTTACAAAAAAGGTCTGCTCATGTTCGCGCCGGTCGGTATAGGCGGTGAATGTATCAAGATCGCCCCGCCTCTTATGACGCCCGAAGATGCGCTCAGAGAAGGTATCGATGTACTCGAAGAGGCGTGCGACGAAGTCCTCGGCTGATCGCGTATGGCTCACATCCCGAGACACGATGAAATTCTATCGATTGTATCGAGACTTCGGAGTGTAACGGTAGGCGAGCTTACCGAACGGCTCAACGTCTCGGAGGTGACGATACGCAAGGATCTGTCGATCCTCGAAGATATGGGGGCCGTGGTCAGGACACACGGGGGCGCGAAGCTTGCGGAAGATCGAAACGCTATACGTCCCCTCGCGACTCGGCTCGGCGAGCATACCGAAGAGAAACAGGCTATTTCCGCGCGGGCAAAGAAGCTCGTAAGCGAAGGTGATACGGTCTATATCGATACCGGGAGCACGTGTCTCTATCTCGCGCGGCATATAAGCGATATGAATATAAGGGTGGTGACGAACTCACTCGATGTGATGAACGTTCTCGCCGACGCACCGGGAGTATCGCTCATTTCGATAGGCGGCGGTTACCGAAAGGAAGCAGGATCGTTTCTCGGTCCGGCGGCTGAGGAGATGATCAGGTCGTTTCGTATTGAAACGTGCTTCATCGGAGCAACCGGAATATCGAAAGACGGAGCGTTTTCGGCACAGAACGTATTCGAGTCTCAGCTGAAGCGGCTCGTATTGAGCGTCTCGAAACGACGGGTTGTCCTCGCGGATTCGAGCAAATTCGATCGAACCGCGTTTTCCGTGTATGCGGAACCCGGTGATGTGGATGTACTGATCGTTGATTCCGGGTTCGAGCATGCGGATGAGCTGTCGAAACGGGGCATCGAGGTAATCGCCGCCGACGAAAGTGAGGAGTACAAATGAAAGGGAACTGTATTGTAGCGCAAAGCGGCGGTCCTACGGCCGTCATCAACGCAAGTGCCTGCGGAATCATCCAGGAGGCAATGAAGCATGAGGAGATAACCGGTGTGTACGGAGCGTACAACGGGATTCTCGGCGTGCTCAACGAAGAGATATTTGATCTCGGTAAAGAGGATCCCGAAACGATAGAGGGATTGAGAACAACCCCTGCTGCGGCTCTCGGGTCGTGTCGGTACAAGGTCCGGACCGATGAGGACTTCGAAAAAATTCTGTCGATTTTCAGGAAATACGACATTCGTTATTTTTTCTACATCGGCGGCAACGATTCGATGGATACCGCCGACAAAGTAAACAAGCTGGCGGTAAAGGAGGGGTATGATTTTCGCGCCGTCGGCGTCCCGAAAACGATCGATAACGATCTCGCCTATACCGATCACTGTCCGGGGTACGGGAGTGTCGTAAAGTATCTGGCTACGATGGTAATGGAAGCCGCCCGTGACACGGAGGCGCTCTACACCACCGATACGGTAAACGTCATAGAAGCGATGGGGCGGAACGCCGGTTGGATAGCCGCGGGTACTGCCCTGGCGAAACGGAGTGATGAGGATGGTCCACATATCATCCTCCTTCCGGAGGTACCGTTTGAAAAGAAGCGATTTATCGATGAGGTAAAACAATCGCTGGAGAAATACCGGCGATGCGTGATCGTCGCCTCGGAAGGCGCTCAGACCGCGGACGGAACCTATATCGCCGAACAGAAGGGCGAATTCGCGAAGGACGATTTCGGTCACACCCAGCTCGGCGGCGCGGCACAGTATATCAAGAATCTCGTCGAAACCGAGGTGAAGGTAAAATCGCGGTTTGCGATGCCTTCGACGATACAGCGAACCGGTCTTCACTTTGCGTCGAAAACCGATTCCGACGAGGCGTATACAACCGGGAGCACGGCGGTTCTCAAAGCTCTCGACGGTGTAACCGGAAAAATGGTATCGCTCGTCCGCACCTCGGATGATCCATACCGGTGCGAAACGGGACTCGTCGATCTGTCGGCCGTAGCAAACGGCGAAAAGCTCTTTCCAAAGGAGTGGATCGGTAAAGACGGATACTCGGTTACCGACGAGTTCATCAATTACGTTCGTCCGCTTGTTCAGGGAGAAGTTACGCCGATTATTGACGGCGGGCTTCCCCGTTTCATGAGATTTAAAAAACACTTTCTATAGGATTCTAATATTAAGGAGAAGATTATGGATTACGTACAGGAAATGTTCGGTTTGGACGGAAAGACGGTAGCGATTACCGGCGGCGGAGGCGTTATCGCAGGAGCGATGTCCGATGCCCTCGTAAAAGCCGGCGCAAATGTAGCGCTTTGGGATATCAAGAAGGAATTCAGTGACGACGCGGTAAAGCGATTGACTGAATCGACCGGTAAGGCCGATCAGCTCTATTCCGTCGAGTCGGACGCGATGGATCACAGCTCCGTGAGGAGCGCCGTTGATGAAACGGTCAAACACTTCGGCGATCTCGACATTCTCATAAACGCGGCAGGTGGAAACCGTGGCAAGACCGAATTCAACGAGACCGATATGGAGCAGTTCGAGTTCGTGCTCAAGCTCAACCTCGTTGCAGGACTGATGGTTCCGACACAGGTCGTCACCGGATACTGGATCGAAAAGAATCGGGGCGGATCGATTATCAACCTGGCATCGATGGCCTCCTACATCCCGCTGTCGGGAGTCTGGGCCTATGATGCGGCGAAATCCGCCGTAAAGAATTTGACGATGGGTGCGGCGAAGGAATTTGCACCGAATAAGATCAGGGTCAATGCAATCGCTCCGGGGTTTTTCATCGGAAAACAGAATCGGGCGTTGCTGATCGACGAAGAGACCGGCGATCTGACCGACAGAGGACAATCGGTGGTCGATCACACCCCGTTCGGAAGATTCGGAGAAGCCTGGGAGCTCTCAGGCACAACGCTCTTTCTCTGCAGCGACAAAGCCGCGGGATTCGTCACGGGCGTTACCATCCCGGTCGACGGCGGATATCTCGTACACAATATTTAGCGTATATCATACGTTCCGGCCCTCGTCTCACACCGACCGGGGGCCGGTCACGATGAGCGGAGGGACGCCGAGCGAAAGCGGCGCTCGGTAAATATGCGGCACACCTTAGGGAGGCGTTACACAATGAAAGGTTTTCTTGATGATAACTTTATTCTCGATACGGAGACGGCGGAGCATCTCTATCACGAGTATGCAAAGCAGATGCCGATCTACGACTATCACTGCCATTTGCCTCCTCGTGAGATCGCTGAAAACAAAAAATTCGATTCAATAGCCGAAGTCTGGCTCGGTGGCGACCACTACAAGTGGCGTGCGATGCGCACAAACGGTATTTCCGAGGAATATATCACCGGATCCGCCGATCCGTGGGAGAAATTCCTGGCCTGGGCCCGGACGGTTTCGAAGACGATAGGAAATCCGCTCTACCAATGGACGCATCTGGAGTTGCGACGTTATTTCGGCATCGACGAGCTCTTGAATGAGGATACGGCCCGGGATATCTACGCCCGCTGTAACGAGATGCTTGCATCAGACGATTTCCGGACGAGAAGGCTCATGGAGCGGATGAACGTCAGGCTCGCGTGTACCACCGACGATCCGGTCGATGATCTGGCCGAGCACAAAGCGATATCGGAAGACACTACGTTCGGCATACCGATTTATCCCGCGTTTCGTTCCGACAAGGTATTCAAGATACACGAGGTCGATTTCTGGAATGAATGGATCGGTAAGCTCTCGGAAAGATCCGGGGTCGATGTCGGGACGTTTCCGTCATTGCTTGAGGCCCTCGAGTCGCGGAGCGATTATTTTCACGAGCGTCGCTGCCGTTTGTCGGATCACGGAATAATCGCTCCGTTTCCGCTCGAAGGCACCGCCGCCGAAGCCGCCGCCGTCTTCGACAGGGCGAGATCTGGAAGCGCCCCAACCGAAGACCAACGCCGGTTGTTCGGCGGTGTCGTGATGGCTGCGCTCGGGCGGATGTACGCAAAACGGGGCTGGGTTATGCAGCTTCACCTGCTTGCGCTGCGTAACAACAATACGAAAATGTTTAAACGGCTCGGCCCGGACACTGGTTTCGATTCGATGGCGGATGAGCAGGTAGCGCCGAACCTGGTGGCGTTGCTCGACGATCTTGCATCCGACGATGCGCTTCCGAAGACCATCCTCTATACGCTCAATCCACGTGAAAACGAGCTTCTCGCTTCGATCGCCGGAAGCTTTATGGACGGCGAAACACCCGGGAAAGTTCAGGTCGGTTCGGGATGGTGGTTCAACGATCAGCGCGACGGAATGGAACGGCAGATGACCGCGCTTGCAAATATCGGGCTCTTGAGTATGTTCGTCGGTATGATCACCGACTCGAGGAGCTTTCTCTCGTATCCGCGGCACGAGTATTTCCGCCGTGTGCTCTGCCGCCTTATCGGACGATGGGCGTCGGACGGGGAAATACCTGCGGAAAGGGAAATGCTCGGAGGAATCGTACAGGACGTGTGTTACAATAACGCGGTTGCGTATTTCGGGCTTGAGCTTTGATCGGCGCGAGCACCGACCGGACAAAAAACTCGATTAAATTGTGGAGGCTACCATGGAGCGGCTACTCGATATTCTGGCGAAAGAGGTCGTAGACAATGACAAAAAAACGACGCCCCCCCGGGGAGCGTTGTATGAACGAGACGGAGCGGTCGTGTATCAAAATTCCGTACGAGAGGCGGACGGAATCCGTTTTGCGATCGGGAAACTCGACGGGAAGAAGTATTTCCTCGCATCGGCGCCGAGCGGTAAGCTCGATCCTCGACTCGGCAAACCGGCTGTGTCGGAATCCGGGGTGGATTTGTCCGCGCTCGAGCTGAATTGGGAAAGCTACCGGCTTCTCTCCGAATGGTTTCCATTCGCGGCCCCCGTATCGCTTCGGGAGCGAACGACTACCATCGGATGCGGCGATAGACTCGGAAGAGCAACCCCCGGTCATGTACGGGCGGTCGGTGCGTACAAGGCAACCCCGGTTCTCGCTCAGCAGTCGATCCGCGAGCTCACACTTACCGGGCGTACGTTCAGGGACGTCGTTTCGGATGCGGCGTTTCTCGTTTTTCAGGAAGGATTCGATTCGGGATACGGAGCCGACGGGGATCATCTGAAAACGATGGAGGATATCGATAAGGCCCTCGATGCAGGGATGCCGATGGTCACCCTCGATTTGACCGAAGTAATGGATCCGTGGCCGGCTGAGTGGAGCGACGCCCGTGTGGAGGAGGAGTTCGGCCGTCTCGATGAAGAAACCGCGCGTAAAAGCACCGAGTTGTATGCAGGGAAGCACATCGAGCTCGATTCGGGAGAGGTGACGATCAGCGAAATCGAGGCGAAAAGGTGCGCGCTGATGTACTGGAAGGCACTCGATTTTACGGAGCGCGTGGATGCATATCTCGATGAAAAACGATCCGGGGCATACGATCTCGAGGTCAGTATCGACGAGACACGGGCTCCGACGCTTCCGTCGCACCATTTGTTTATTGCCCGAGAGCTCAACAGAAGAGGAGTGAAGGTGAATTCGCTTGCTCCGCGTTTTATCGGAGAGTTTCAGAAGGGGATTGATTATATCGGCAATCTCGATGAGCTCGAACGGCAGTTCGCCGTACATTGCGACATCGCCCGCGCAAACGGCAACTACAAGGTCTCGGTCCATTCCGGTAGCGACAAGTTCTCCGTATATCCGATTGTAGGTCGATATACACGCGGCCGGCTCCATCTAAAAACTGCCGGTACCAGCTGGCTCGAAGCGGTACGTGCCGTGGCGAAAAACGATCCCGACCTCTATCGAGATATGCACCGCGCCGCGTACGATCATTTTGAAGATGCCCTGGCGCTCTATCATATAACCGCGGATCTTTCGAAAATCCCTTCGCTCGACGATACCCCGGACAAAAAGCTTCCCGAGTTTCTCGAGCTCGACGAATCGAGACAGCTTTTGCATATCACCTACGGTGGTTTGCTGAACGATCCGAAAATACGGGAGCGGTTTTTCGGTTTTCTCGATGCGAACGAGGAGGTTCACTACGATACGGTTGAGGCACATATCGACAGACACGTATCCGGACTGGGAGTGGAAAAAGCGTAGGTCGGAAAAGCAGCGATTTTCGGGATTTCGTCTCGAAGTCGACGTATAGGGGGCATAAAAACGATGAAAGACGATCTTGGTCTGCCTGAACCCGATCCCGATTTCAGAAGAATCGAAGATGCAGCACGGAATCAACGGCCCGACCGTACGCCGCTATATGAGCACATTATCGATGTATCGGTGATGGAGAAGATACTCGACGTTGATTTTGCCGAGCTCGAGGATGGAAACGGATCGGACCGTGAAGAGTATTACAGACACTACTGCGAGTTTTTTCGACTGACAGGATACGATACGGTCAGCTTCGAGGAGCTTATCACATCGGTACTTCCCGGTTCCGGGGCACTGTACTCTCACCGCGTTCCGGTCATCCGAACAAGAGAGGATTTCGACCGTTATCCGTGGGATGAAATCCCGGATCGTTTTATGGACCGGTATCGATCGAGTTTTTCGTTGCTCACGCAAACAATGCCCGAGGGAATGAAAGCCATCGGTGGACCCGGGAACGGCATATTTGAGTGCGTTCAGGATATAGTCGGTTATACCGAGCTCTGTCTGATTCGATATGATGATCCCGAGCTCTACGCGGATCTCTTTTCAACGATGGCAAAGCTGTTTGCCGGCATATGGAAGCGGTTTCTCACGGAATTTGCAGAGAGCTTTGCGGTGTGTCGATTCGGGGACGACCTGGGATTTCGAAGCGGATTGCTCCTTCCCCCCGAGGATATCCGCGCACATATTATCCCCGCGTATGCTAAGATCGTATCGCTCGTTCACCAGACCGGGAAGCCGTTTTTGCTACATTCATGC
>CAYLZA010000087.1:0-8106 GCA_964387575.1 uncultured Spirochaetales bacterium
CGGCCGTCACGATGGTGAGTATTATGTAGCAGATTATTCGAAGGACCTTCGGCGCTCGTCCGGCGAGGAGAAAACAGATCAAGAGCGTCCCGGCTTCTGGGCTCGGGATGAGGAGGAGCAACGCATTGCGATCCTGTATCGCTGCGGAAAACGTGGAGATGAGATTGAGGATGAGAAATAGAAGAACCACCGATACGATACGTACAATGATTACCACACATCCGGTGGATTTTTCCGGAGCGTTGTTCTCGGTACTGATGTCTACTCTCGGTACCTCCGTTTCTGTTTCCACACCGCAAGCATGAGCTCGTATCTGTCCTCCGGCATGCCCGTGTATACGCAGTTACTTGTCGAGAAAATGTATCCGCCTCCGGGCTTTCCGGAATCGAGCGCGTAGCGCGCCGATTCGATAACCTCCGATTCGGTTCCGGTCTGGAGCAGACCACAGTTTACGTTCCCGATGAGGCAGATCTGATCTCCGTACCGTTGTTTGACTTCGGCAATATCAATGCCGGCCTGTGGGTCGAGCGAGTGCAACGCGTGTGGGTTGCATGACACGAGTTGATCGATAATCGGCATTATGTTTCCGTCGGTGTGCTTGATAACATAGTATCCCATATCGCGATAGCCGGCGATCAGATCTCTGAGAAACGGGGTTACGAACTCGCCGAATTGCGAGGGACTGAAAAACGGATTCGTGTTAAAGCAGTAATCCGCACACAAGGCAAAACCATCGAGCAGGTCGCGCGCGTCGGTGCGTCCCGCCCGCTGGTGGCGTTCTTCCATGCGCAGCCGCTGTTCTTCCTTTATCTTCTCCGGTTCGTCGGCCACACGGTAGGTGAACTCCATCATCTCGTCGCCGTTCGGTACGCTCAGCGTGCTGTCTCCGTGACACATCAGAAAGTACTCATCTGCGGTTTCCTTTCGGATCTGCTCGGCAACACGGAGAATAGAGTCGGGAATTCCTTCGACGGCATGGATGAAGATCGCCGAATGCTCGAAGCGGCGAGCTACGGTGAGATAGACCCGGGAGAGATCCTCGATTTGCAGTTTCTGCTCTTTTTCGCTCATCTGATCCCATTGCCTGAAACGGCGATGGGTGGGATGAATCGCGCCCATGAGCTCCATGGTGAGAAAGTACACCAGCTCGAAGGTTGGTACGTAATCGGGTTTCTCCCGAGTGAGCGCGGAGATGAAACGTTCTCGATGTGTCATTGCTTCGGTTGCCATGAGCCTGCCTCGTTATGCGTCGGCGCTCTCGTCGGAAGCTGTGCCGATCTGTCTCGCTATCTCTTCGGCGCCGGTCGTAACGAGTGTTTTCGACTCGAAGCTCGGAAGCCACTGTTTCTCCGCTTCGAGCATCTCATCCACCATCGTCCTGATCTGTGGAAGCGTCAGCAGTGCACCGGTCAGCGGATCCATCGATACGGCGGCGTAGAGCAGATCCCGATCTGCGGTAAACGCAGCTTCAACCGCGAGCTCCACCAGATTTGCGGTGACGCGAGTTACGGCGGCGCACGCGGGAGGAAGATCGCCGATGATCTGCGGTCTGAGGCCTTCCCGGTCGACAGCGACGGGAACTTCGACCGAACAATTTTCGGGAATATTGGTGATGATTCTCCGATTCGGAACCGACCCGTGTATCAGCCTCAGCTCTCCGGTAACCATCGAATCGATGATAAACGCGCCGTACTCGTGGCCCGGTTTGAGCTCGGTTCCCTCGAGCTCTTTGAGAAAATCCTCCACCCGCGACTCTTCATCGTGGGCTTTACATTTCTCATAGTAATCCCATCGGTTCGGTTGATATTCGAGGACCATATCGGGATTTTTGCGGAAGTACGGCATGTATTCGCTTGCGTGCGCCGAGCTCTCCGTGTGGAAATAACCGGTCATCTGCATGATCTCGGTTCTGACCCGTTCGGTTCCTCCCGCGTGGAGCTCATCCGCTTTATCGCCCTTTTCTCCGCCCGCCAGATGTTTTTCGAGCATGGTCTTTCTGATAAGCGGCATGACGTCGATGCCCTTGCATCGAAAATCGAGAAACCATGCCTGATGGTTGATTCCGGCGGTAATGAACGAACAATCCTCGTATGGAAGCCCCGCCTCACGCGCGAGCATCGCGCTCGTCCCCTGCACCGAGTGGCAGAGCCCCACATTGGTAATGCCCAACCGGCTCATCGCCCACGAATTGATTCCCATCGGATTCGCATACTGAATAAAGACCGCCTCCGGACACAGACGTTTCATGTCCTCGGCGATTACTTTGAGTGCTTCGATCGAGCGTAGCCCCCGGAAGATACCGCCGGGTCCGATTGTATCGCCTACGCACTGATCTACACCATATTTACGCGGGATGTTTACATCGTAGCCGTATGCTTCGATCCCCCCTACCTGAAATGTGCAGATGCAGAAGTCGGCGTCGCGAAGCGCCGCTTCGCGATCGGTGGTGACTTCGAGCTTTGTCGGGAGATCGTACAGATCGAGAAGCCGTTTTACGCCTTGTGCGTTGCGGTTGTTTCGCTCCCCGTCGATATCGAACATACAGATCGTGGTATCGCGTAACGCGGGAAAACTGACGATGTCCCGAACTTCTACGAGCGGGAATACATAGGCACCCGCACCAATGATGGTTATTTTCGTTGACATAAAAGCTCCTGTATGGTTAGTAGCGGTTATTCGATTGCGGGGCTCATTCTATACCGGATGGGCCGGAGAGTGGAAGATGTACCACAGTATGAACAATGCATTGAAAGAAACGTCATTCAGACGGTTTGCGTCCGGAGAAATCAGGGCCGCCGGCTGGTTGCGACGACAACTCGAGATCCAGGCGAACGGACTTTCAGGCAATCTTGATTCGTTCTGGCCCGACATAAAAGATAGTGGATGGATCGGCGGATCGACTCCTGCCTGGGAGCGTTTTGCGTACTGGCTCGACGGATTTATACCGCTGGCGTGGGTGTTGGATGACGATGAGCTGAAACAGCGTGCCCGTCGTTATATGGACTATATAATCGAAAACGAAGCTCGCGAAGGATTGGCGTATATAGAAGTCGAAGGCAAGCACAAAGGAGATATCTGGGCGGTACTGTTGATGCTCAAGGTAATAACCGGCTACTGCGACATCACCGGAGATGAACGGGTGGCGCCGGTGGTTCGCCGGGTGTTGCGGGCCGTACACGCGTATCTGCAAAAAAACGAGCCGGTAAAATGGGCGCGGTCACGATGGTTCGAGGGTTTGATCTCGATCTTCTGGTTGTATGAGCGAAGCGGCGAACAATGGTTGCTCGATCTCGCCCAAACGCTGTCGGAGCAGGGAAGGGATTGGATATCCTTTTTCGATGAATGGCCGTATAAGAGCACCGATTATGACGGTCCCTATGATCACACCAGCCATGTCGTCAACAACGCGATGATGCTCCGTTCAGGGGCGTTGCTCTGGAGGATGACCGGGGATCCACGACATCTCGAGAGCGCGGAGCGAATGGTTGCGTTACTGGATACCTATCACGGAATGATCACCGGAGTGTTTTCGGGAGATGAGCATCTTGCAGGCAACAGCCCGATACAGGGAACCGAATTGTGTGCGGTCGGCGAGTATATGTTTTCGCTCGAAACGCTCATTTCGATAACCGGAGCAGCACACTGGGGGGATCGTCTCGAAACCATCGCTTTCAATGCGCTTCCCGCCACCTTCAGCCCGGACATGTGGAGTCATCAGTACGATCAGCAGGTCAACCAGATTGAATGCAGCCGGCAGGAGCATCCGGTCTACACCACCAATCACGGAGACGCCAACACCTTCGGGCTCGAGCCCAACTTCGGATGCTGCACCGCAAACCTGAGCCAGCCCTGGCCCAAGCTCGCCGCATCGGTGTTTATGCGTGCTCCTGACGGTATCGCAGCCGTTGCGTACGCGCCGGCGGAGCTGGAGACGGTTATCGATGGGGTAGGCATCGATGTCCGAATCGATACGGGATATCCCTTTCGCGAAAAAATCGATTTCGAGGTTACCACCGAAGCAGCGATCGATTTTGCGTTTCAGTTGCGGATTCCCGGTTGGTGCATCGATGCCGTGATCGACATCGACGGACAACGTTCAACGCTCACTGGCGGCGATTTTCACAGGATCAACCGGAGGTGGGAGGGAACTGCGCGGTTTTCGCTCGAGCTGCCGATGAAACCTCAGGTTGTGGCACGGCCCAACGATTTGTCGGCGGTAACACGAGGACCTCTCGTCTATTCACTCCCGATCGGAGAACGGTGGGTGCGGATAAACGAAGATGAACCGGGAAAGGAATTCCCCCATTGCGATTATGAGATCTATCCGACCACTCACTGGGGGTATGCTCTGTGCGTCGATCCGAACAATCCCGAAAACAGTATCGATTTCGTCAACAGAGACGTAGGCGAATCCCCCTTTTCTCCCGACGGCGCCCCGGTTACCGCGCATCTGGATGCAAAAAAGCTCGATTGGGAGAGCGCAAACGGCGCAGCCGCGCCTGTTCCTGATCTGAGCCGGTTGGCCGAAGAAGTAGAACGGATTACGCTGATACCGTACGGTTGTACCAATTTACGAATGACCGAAATGCCGGTAATCGAGTACCGCAGATAACTTGGTATTGCCGGGCATTGCGATCGGCCGGAGCATTGTCTATCATTTGAAGAGGCCGTTCGCAGATAAATCCGGAAATGAAAGGAGCGGACGTATGACGATATATATTCTCGCCGCGGGAAAGGGAAATCGTTGTAGACCGTACAGCGATACACGGCCGAAGTGCCTGATCCCCGTAGCGAACAAACCGGTGATCGTGAGATTGTGCGAGAATCTTCTCGAATCCACCAATGTCGATATCATCGTTGCTGCACATGCGCAATGCGGAAGCATACGCTCGCATTTTCTCGGTCAGCCGAGGGTAACGGTTGTAGAAGTTCCGGAAAACGCAGGCACGGCCGAGACATTGCTCAGTGTCTGGCAATCCGATGAGCGGGCGTTGGTATTCTACGGTGATGTGTTGATTCACACAAAGGATATCGAATCGTTCGTGCAAGGCTCCGATGTGGATGATGCGGATCCTGTGGTACGACTTCTTTCGGCTCCTGTAGAGGCGGAAGAAGCAAGCGATTGGATCTGCGCGGAGATTCACTCCGGTGAGGGATCTCGTCTCAACGCGATGATCGGGCATCCGCGCGAAAAAGCCTCCCCCGGCCGATACCACAGACCGGTGGGATTCGATCTTCCGAAATCGTTTCGCGTACGTCTCGAGGCCTGCCCGGAGTATTTCCCGAATAGCGAAGTGGGAATGATGGTTCCCCCGGAGCGTCACATCGAGTCTGCAATAGAGCTCTCCAGGCGCGACGGGCACCGTATCGAGCCGGTTGTCACGGTGTATCCTTCGGTGGATATCGACAAACCGTGGCACATCCTCGATGCAAACATGCTGATGATCCGATGGCTGTGCGAGGAGATGGAAACCGATGGTGATCGTGCGGCCACCGATGATGTTCGCGGCACGTCGATCGATCCGAGCGCATCCATCGATGGATGTGTGCGTCTGGGAGCCGGTAGCAGGATAGGAAAAAACGTTATCATCCGTGGAAACCTCATTGCGGGGGAGAACGTTACGATCGATGCGGGTGCTATTATAGACGGAGACGTGGTTATCGGCGACGAGAGCTTCGTCGGGAACGGGTGTTTTATCGAAGGCGGGTCGTGTATCGGGAAGCGATGTGTGGTAAGCCACGCGGCGGAGCTTTCAGGAGTGATATTCGATAACGTATATCTATATCATTATATGGAAATATGCGGGGTCATCGGTGAGAATACCGATATCGGCGCCGCCACCGTGTGCGGAACCTTGCGCTTCGACGACGGCGGGTCGACAATCAGAATAAACGGTCGAAAAGAGCGCCCGAAACGTCACTCAAACGCTACGTACATCGGTGATTACTGTAGAACCGGGGTCAACGCGACGATCATGCCGGGTCACCGAATCGGCCCGTACAGCATCGTCGGGGCGGGAGTTGTGCTCGAAAACGATCTCCCACCGAGAACCGGTGTACGGGTTAAGCAGAATCTCGAGCATTTCGAGTGGGGACCGGAGCGGTACGGCTGGTAGTGGTGACGCTGAGCCGGCGGGGCGACGCGTAGCTAACGTGGATGCCCGGCGACGGACGTTTCGCGGGACCGGCACGTAGACCGGCGCCGGGGACCGTTAGTCGATAGCACCGACGGTGAGTCCTTCGATTACTTTGCGCTGAAAGAAAAAGTAGACGATGAGAATCGGTATCGTCGCTATCGCCAGGGCCGCAAAAACAAGACGATAATCGATCGAGTGAAACCCATAGAATTTGAGTAATCCTGCCGGAAGCGTCCTGAGCGCCTCGCTACGGATAAACAACAGCGCAAACAAGAGCTCGTTCCAGAGATTAACTGTGTTCAAAACCACCATAGTGACGACCGCCGGTTTTACGAGTGGAAACATGATTCGTCCGAATGTCTGATAGAGCGTAGCTCCGTCGATCGTCGCCGATTCCTCGAGCTCTCCCGGGAGCGTCAAATAGTAGGAACGCATCAGATACACCGTAAGCGCAAGCGGCCAGCTGCTGTATGGCAGAATAAGCGCCAGGTAGGTGTTGAGAATCCCCATGTCGCGAAGCAACACGAACAGAGGAATGACCACCGTTTGCGGGGGAAGCAGTAGTCCGATCAGGAATGTGTAGAAAAGCAGATCCCGTCCCGGAAAGTGCAGCCTGGCAAATGCGAAGGCAGCGAGACATGCAAGCAGTACGACGACGGCAACGGAAATGGTGACGACGAAAATGCTGTTGAGATAGAGCCTTCCCAATCCTCCCTGCACCCAGGCTTCGACGTAGTTACCCCAGTCCGGGACCTGCGGGAGGCTGAAGGGATCGGCGTAGATTTCACGGTTGCTCTTCAGTGCGGAATAGACCATCCAGATGAGTGGATACGCCATAAACGCAACCACTACGGTGACGGCGATATAACGCAAAGCCGAGGCTCGACCGGGAAGTCGCAACCGTCGAATGCCGGCGGTTGGCCGCTGCCGGGTCGGTTTGTGGTTTTTCGTTTTGCTCAGCGTCGCGTTAGTACTCAACCGCCTGCCTCCGTCTGGTGTAACGCAGATACACGATCGAGATCAGACCTACCACGATCGCCATGATTACCGTGAGCGCTACTCCGTATCCCAAATTGTTACGATCGAACGCCTGTTTGATGATCCATGTAGTTGGGATTTCGGTTGCATTGAACGGCTGTCCGTTCGTCATACTGAAAAACAGATCAAAGGCGGCAAATCCCCCGGTAAATCCGAGCAACACGGCGATGACCGTCGTTTCACGGAGCAACGGCAGGGTGATACGAAAAAACGAGCGCACCGGTCCTGCACCATCGATGCGGGCGGCGTCGTAGTATGTCTTCGGTATCCGCTGCAGCGCCGCTAGATAAATAATCATATATATCCCGGCATATTTCCATCCGGAAACGAGGGTCACCGCGGCGAGTGCGGTATTCGGATCCGAAAGCCAGGCGTTTGTCAGTGACTCCAATCCGATCGATGTCAAAAATGTGTTGAGCAGACCGAACCTGAGATCGTATACATAGGTCCATAATAATCCTGCGGCGACCATCGAGACGACGACGGGTGAGAAAAAAAGCACACGATATACCGAAAAAGCACGGGCGTCACTGTTGAGGAGTGCCGCCATCAGCAAACCGAAACCAATTTCTACGACGAGCGTACCGATGATGTAGAGTATGTTATGAATGTACGATCGCAGATATATGCCGTCGTTAAACGCGCGGATATAGTTTCGCAGTCCGACCCACTCGGGCGTACCGAGACCGTCCCAGCTGGTAAATCCGTAGTAGAGCGATATGGCCAGCGGGAAGAGCACGAACGTCCCGAACAGTATCAAGGCGGGGATGACGAACGAGATTTTTTGAATGGTAGGAGTTGAGCGGGCGAAGCCGCGCACGCCCGCTCGTCCGCCTGTTTTATTCGGCATTCTATCGTTTAGTCCACTTCAGGTCGGAACTCGTGAAAACCATCGTTATTGCGGCTTAGTCTAGCTGCTCGAGTTGCTTAT
>CAYLZA010000088.1:0-603 GCA_964387575.1 uncultured Spirochaetales bacterium
GAATCCGAGGATTCCGAAGGCGTATCGGCCGCCGAAACATCGGACAATGGTGGTGACGACGACGATGGCGAGGGCGAACCTCAGGGAGCAGCCCTCGAAACCGACGAAGCCGAAGAGTCGCCGACTGATTCTTCGACCGGCGAGGGATCAGCCGCTGATGAGACCGAAACCGCAGCGACCGATGATGAGACGAGCGATTTAGAATCCGAAGCAGCCGAGACCGTAGCAGCAACGGATGAGGCCGCCGCTACGGAAACAGAAACCGACACGCCCTCCGGTCAGAGGGCAGCCGTCACAACCGACGATACCGACGGAGAGCCGACTGCCGACGATGACACTGCAGTCGCCGAGCTCGGCACGCCCGGCACTGGACCGGCCGACACCGAGACCGACGCTTCTGCCCCCGAGACGGCCACCGCACAAACCGAAGTGGATCCGGCCGACACGGATGGCGAGACATCGGAAGCCGACGGGCAGGACGACGCGGGATCAACCGACTCCGAAGCCGCCGAACCGGACGTATCGAGCCCTGATGAGCCGACACCTGCTGCCTCCGATCCGGAGTCAACGCCCTCGGAATCGGCAACGGCCCCGGTGGAATCA
>CAYLZA010000088.1:703-4077 GCA_964387575.1 uncultured Spirochaetales bacterium
GAGGCGGCGCCGGATAACGAGGAAGCTGCGCCGGCGGGTCCAGAGGCGGCGCCGGATAACGAGGAAGCTGCGCCGGCGGGTCCAGAGGCGGCGCCGGCTGATTCGAACGCGGAATCGGTTGAATCGGAACCAGAACAGGAAGATTCAGCAACGGCGGTTGCCGCGGCCGAGTCGGAGCGCGCTGAATCGGCAACGCCGCTGTCCGAAACCGGAGAATCTCAGCCGGCAACACCGCCCCCTCCGTCACCTCCCGCGCCGCCTCCGCTCGCGGAGAATGATCTTGTAGAGCTCGTTGAATCGAAGAGTCGTGCGCTTGATAGATGGACACCGATAACCGCCGACGGATCACCGATTGTAAAGCTCCATGATATCGATGGCGACGAATATCTCGATGCGATCATCCCGCTCGTGCGTGCCGAAAATATCACTGCCGGTAAACCCGACGACGGCGGAGTCGACAAAGGCGACGTAATCCTTTCGACAAAAGAGCAGCTTTCGAGCTCATCGAGGTTGTTCGATCCCGATGCTTCCGACCTCCAGTTCTCGCTGGGTGTTTTTCGTCAATCCTCAGGAACGATAGCGCTTCGGCACGTTATCCCCGTCGGGAGCTACAGAGTATTTGATTCATTTAGTACGCAATGGATCGAAGAAGCCTCAACGCTACCATATGCATTTTTGCTGTCCTTTCTGACGGATGAGGGTCGAATCATGGAGTGGGTGATCTTCCCCAACCCTGAGTCCGACTCGGCTTCGGATTCCGAGACGAGCACAAACGGAGTCCCAACAAAAGGTATCGAACAAATGACGCTCAAGGAGCACCTCGGGAGCACACCGAGGATCGGCGATATCGACGGTGACGGGATTGTGGATATCATACTCCATGAAAAGGTATTCGAGGTAGGAATCGGGTATGAAACCTATCTTACCTGGTACCGATGGAACGGTGAGTTATTTGAGCAGGAAAAGATGGTAAATATCGTACGGAGTCTCAGAACGTTTCTCGATGAGTCGTTTACACTCCTTCGAAACGGGAAGTGGCGCGAATTTTCCGATCGCGTAAAGCCGGAGCCGTCGGAAGAGATCGAATCATATCGAGCTTTTCTTTTCGACGAGGTTCTCGAGCTTATACAACTCGAGTCGTTTACCAATGATCCTATCGGCGATGACGAACGGATTCGTAGAGCCGTATATCCGAATATTCTCGAAAATCCGTTTGCGCGTGCCGATGAAACCGGGAGTTATTTTCCACTCAATGTCAGATTCGAAACTCGGCGTGGAAAGATTCATTTCTATAGAATGATTGTCTATCTATCGTCTAACCCGTTTGTTGGGGATCGGTTTTTCTTCGGCCGTTTCTCTCGGCCATAATTCGTTTGTATGCATTCTGAATACGAACAAACGCTTCTTCGGTAGTCCGCTGTTGATGATCTTCCAGATCAATACCGTGATCCGGATGAAAATCCGACGCAAGTCGCCGGTACACGGTTCGAATCTCCTCCTCACCCGCGTCCGGAGAAATACCGAGTATCGCATACGCCTCTACGTCGAGCGGTAGAACGGCTCGTCGAATGGCATTGAACCGACACGGTGAAATTCCCAGCTCTTCGGAGACCCGCCGAACATATTCATCCTGCTGAGGTGATAATGTCTCCGACTCCCCACGGGCGATCCGGTAGAGAAACGAAACGACACCCTCCCGTTCGGCGTC
This sequence comes from uncultured Spirochaetales bacterium, assembly GCA_964387575.1. GTDB lineage: Bacteria > Spirochaetota > Spirochaetia > ARS1246 > ARS1246 > CAYLZA01. The sequence continues at coordinate 2,412 of CAYLZA010000088.1, forward strand.
TTCACTATCTGCTGCATATATTCTGCACAGCCCGTCGACATCAATTTCCGACACCTCGTCACCGATTTGTGCATAGAGATGCTCTTCCCTCCTTTCGAAACCGATGAATTCGCCGGTGCACGTTTTTAACATAACCCGATCGGCTACGGTCAATGAGCTCTGCCCGTCACGATCAGACGCTTTCGCGCCTACCGCCAATCCATAAATGCAGAGAATATGCTTCGTACGTCGATCAAGAAAACCGACCGAATCGGGATTCTCGATAAAGCGTTGCCCTCTGCGAATTAGTATCCTCGTACCTATCAGCTCATGAAGGAGAAATCCGATCAATCCTCCGAGTCCAATACCAAAGACTCCGAGTCCGAGTGTTATTCCAACGCACGCACCGGCGACCAAACCGGCGTATTTACGAAGAACGGGAACCACGCGCTGCATGTTCAGGATCCGCCGGTGTACCGGCAAGAATAAAAATCACTCCAATTAGTATGACCGCCTGTGTTCCTACCATGGCAATCAAAGCGGTTGTATAACCTAGAGATAGCACAAACATCGAAGATAACAATCGAATCAGATAACGATAAAGCTCAACCAGGCCATGAATAATAAACGGAAACAGGGGCAGCAACATCAGCGTCCAAATCGGTGGTGCTCTGCGACGCGTCCGGAGTCTCCACCCGAGCGCAACCGAAAGCAAAGAGAGTGAGAAGAAAACAAAAGGTCCCATGAGTCGTTGAATCCCCGCGCTTTCCACCGGCGCAGAATCGTAGCCGAACCGCGGAAATGTATCCACCATCTGCCAGAGCTCGAAGAATCCGCTTTCCGCAATCGGTGCGCCTTCGATACTCAGCGAAGGAAGATCTTCATCCGATGGGACCAGATCCACGATATTCGCGGGTCCGTCAGGTTTTTCACCGAACAAATACTCCGCTTTCATTCCCTCGCCCCGCAGTTCCTGGTCTATCCCCCTCATTACGAGCGTTTGACCTATTATCTGAGCAAACGGGGCACGCAAATGAAACACCGGCGCACCATTGTCGTCTACGGCAAATATTTCGATCCCTTCAACGAAAATTTGCGTATCCTTCCAGACGACTTTCCTGAAGTAGACGAGCTCTTGATATGCGGCACCATTCGGAAAATTGACGAACACGATGTCCCGTTCTCCGGGAATCGGCCGGATTTCTTCTGCGGACTCGACGAAAAACGAGACATCCGCTACTTTCATTTCGCTTTCTTTGAGATAACGACGAACCTCGGGATCATCCGGATACTCTCGAGAGAGTTTTTTAAAGGTATAGTACGCCTCAACATGGAGCTCCGGATTATCCGTAGCCAGTGCTTCGAGCCCGCGCTTCTTTTCCATGAAAAGTCGAGTACCTTCACGTTCAGAGCGCGTCGTTCCCAACGCTTCGATTCTCTCGTTCGCGCGTGCCGCAAGCCGATTCGCCTCGGTCCACTCCTCTCCGCGACGCCCGGCCGTCTCCTTGGCCAGTTGCGCGTAATAGTATGCGGAGTAAAAATCTTCACTCTCGAAGAAACTTTGTCCTTTTTGCAACAGCTCCCCGGGTGATTGCTCGGAAAGCCGAGAGGTCTGCTCCCGAGCCTCCTCGGCCGTTCGCACTTCGTTTTCGATATCGGAAGCCAGACGATCGTTGATTCTACGCAG
>CAYLZA010000088.1:4087-8079 GCA_964387575.1 uncultured Spirochaetales bacterium
GCTTTTGCGCCGCTTCTTCACTTGCCGGGTCCAACTCGCGGTAATATTCGAGGTACGCCCGGCTTTCCTTGTACCGATCTTCCGCCCACGCCTCATCCGCCCGTTCGAGAAACGATCGCGCCACCGCGGTTCTGTAGCGCAGATCATTCAGGTTGTTCTCAACGCGAGGAGCAACACCTTCGAGCAGAATCGCATACACGACCGACAGTACCAAAAAAAGAACGATGGTACCCATGACAAGACGAGAAAACATCGAACGACGATCCACCCCTGAGACCGATGTTCCACCGGTCGGAATAAAGGAGTACGAGACCAGGGCCGCCGTGCAGTGTACCGAGAGAAAAGCACCCATAAAACGAACAAACGCTTTGCTCGCAGTCCATGAAGCACGGTAGACCGGAAGGTAGAATTTTTCGGGAAACGTAAAGAGCCCGATAAAAAAAAACACGAGATATGTAACGATATAAACGCCCAAAAACACGAAAAATATTCTTCGTTGAAATCCAGGTAGATCGTTTGCCGACAGCGCCATTATTTACTCACGTATTCTTTTTCGGATTCGAGAAGAGAATATCCAGCGAAACAAAAACGATTCCCAGCAGAAAAAAAACAAGAATCGGCAGATTATCCACCAGCTGTTTGTTTTCGATAACTTCGAGCATTTCCCGTACGAACGAACCTGTAAATACCTCGAAAACGAGCAAAATCACTCTCAGGAGAAAGACCGCCGCGACAAAATTGAAAAGTGGCCACCGTGTCAGCCGCACACACCAATAACACCCGGCGGCGAATGTACACATCGCAACCGCCGCAAGCGCATACTGCTCAACCGATCCGTTCCGCGCCTGATATAGATACCGGGTAAACTCTTGTACTTCATTGATGATTGCTCGCGCAAAATCAGGTGGGCTGAACATTTTTCCGTATACCGGGTTGGAAGGCGAAATTACAAAACGCTTCTCTTCGGTCTCTATTACCGATTCACTGTCGCGATATGTGACACCACGCTGGTACTCCATATTCCAATCGGTAGTACCGATGGTCCGTTCCTCGCGGACAAGCGTTACGGTATTCTCCATACGTCCGGTGGCCGGAAACACTTCAAACGGAAACACTATAGTGTCTCCCGCAACGTGGATCCGCTTTTCCGCGAACGGCATGGATACGGTTTTTGAGCTCATACCCGAGTGCTCGGTCAAATTTCCCGCAAATATCCCGCCGAAAACCAGCAGTGCAGATGACACGACGATTGTTGTCAGAAACGCCGCTATTCGTTCCCCTCTTTCCCGTCGGGCATGGGAAAACGAAAGAAAAATCGCGAGAATTGTTCCCGGTACGATCGATGAATCGAGCGTTGCCGGTAGAGCCTCGAGAAACCATCCGTCCGGGCGCTCCGCTTCAGGTGCGTAGCTAATTCCCCATTGAAAAACGATCTGAATCATGCACAAAAAAACGAGTATAATGAGAAACACGATCGCAAAACGGGGGACGACGAGGAGTGCATGCTTCACGGCAAGATCGTATCATGGGGGTATTGTTAGTTCAAGAAACCTGGATCGTTTCGATGCATCGCGAGCTTTTTACCCCTGGCTACGGCAGATTACGAGGAACTTCTGTATCAATCGAAAGAAGAAGGTAGTTACGCCGAAATGGCGGAGATACTGGACATACCGATCGGAACCGTGATGTCACGTCTGTATAATGCCCGTCTCAAGCCAGTAGTTCTCAATCATGCCGAAAGCTGCTATCAGTGCAGAAACAAATATATAGAGCTTCTCAAATTGCAGCCACGACAAGTATAAGGGAGTGATAAAGTGATTATTTGCTCAACCGATACGATCCCCGGGAAAAAGATATTCTCGCCGTATTCAAAAATCTCGCGGGCGGGGAGATCACCGATTACACCCAGATGATGGCACAAACGCGTGAACAGGCGCTCGATCGTCTCGCGGAAGACGCCGAATCGCTGGGAGCCAACGCTATAGTCGGTCTACGGTTTACAACGACCAGTATGATGCAAAGCGCCGCCGAATTTCTCGTATATGGAACCGCAGTATACCGCGAAGACGAATCCCGTTCCTGATTCGATAGGTTTTCACACCTTTTTTCCACAACCTGTCCACATTTGCACGTATAGTATTGTATACGGCAGTGACAAAGTTTGTGCATTATCGTTACAAAAACACGTACATATTTTTACGTACAATAGACGTAAATATCGATGCTGAAAAGACTTAGGCCTCATGCCCTTAACAGGTGTTAGTATCCATCCGTTTTTTTGGAGAAATTGCTTCGTCGAAGCGTGAGCACTCTTCGGCAAGTGTCCGACCGTCGACTAAGTTATCCACAAGGTATCCACGACCATATACGGTCTTGATAATTGTTTTAGATACAGCAGGATCAACAACTGCAGCTAAAGCTCGGCGCAGCCGAGAGATATGCACATCCACCGTTCTCGATCCTGCCCCGGGTTTATCCCATATCGCGTAGTACAGCGCGTCCCGCGAGACAATCGTTCCGCGTTGCTCCAGCAATATTTCGAGAATTCTATATTCAGGTTCGGGCAAACTGCAGTGAAGCAACGGCAAAGTACCATCGTTGGTCGTTCGGGGACGAACGATGAGCCGGCGTTCGCGGAGCTCGAGCGCCCCCCAGGGGAAATCGTAAACAGATCCGTTCGACTGCCTGAGCACTCTGAAATGAAGCTCTTCCGGTGACCACGGTTCTTTCAGAAAATCAGAACACCCGTCGAGAAAGGCGCGACGAAGCTGCGCCTGGGTTCCGTATGCAATAACCGGACGGTGAGTTGGGTGTGTGTTTTCCGGTCGCGTCAATTCGGCTACCCGTTTCGCCTCTACAGCATAGCAATCGGTTTTCTCGGGCGAAACGGGATTTTCGGTTATATGAAATGAAATCGAATCGGCATGGTTTTCGTACGTTCTCAACTTCGCGAGAGAGGTGGTAGGGGTAGCCCCCGCCGTATAGACGAAGTTAACTCTTTGAGTCTTCGTCGTCTTTCTTTGCCTCCAATTGACCTTCTGCTTCCATTCTTTTCCGAAGGTCCTCGAGCATTGCGTCGCTTCCGGCATTCGAAGATTCCAGCTGGGCGAATTGGCTTTCAATATCGTCCTTCCCCGACATATCTTCCATTTCGTCCATCGCATCTGCTTCAGCTTCGATCTGATCTACCTTTGCCGACATCTTATCGAATGCGGCGAACGCCGAATTGTCGGCCATATTACCAACGGTAGATTGTATCCGTTTTTGTGCTTCGGCACGCTTTGCACGCGCGATCAGCAGATTCTTCTTACGTTGAGCTTCTTCGATCTTCTGTTGCAGCCCACGCAGCGACTGTTTGAGCTTCTCCACCGATTCGTGCTGTGCCTGCCACTGCTCATTATACTGCTGCGCCAGACTATCATACTCTTGCTTTCGTACGAGAGCTTCTTTTGCGAGGTCCTCTTTGCCGGCTTTTACCGCCAAACGAGCCTTACGCTCCCACTCCTCTCTTTGTGAAGCCTGTTGATTCATAGCTCGTTCGAGTTTTTTTTCATCGGCAATCGCCGAAGCAACGCTTTTCTTCGACTCGATGAGCTGTTCGTTCATATCGGTAATCAACTGATTCAGCATTTTTTCCGGATTTTCGGCTTTGCTGATCAGATCGTTGAGATTCGACTTTACGACTCGTTTAAATCTGTCAAATATGCCCATCCTCGCGCTCCTCTATTGGCTCTTTCGATACTTCGAAAGTATGGCGTAATGCTGCGCCAGGGCAAGTCCGATCGCATCCATAGAGGCTTGCATCTCCTCGATATCTATCGTTTCGGCTTCGAGGGTGTCCACCAGTATGACTGCGTCGTCCTCGATAGCGTATGCCCCATGGATCATGTCGGATGCGTTCAGCTCCAGCAACGTCCGATAAAACTCTTCACGGTTTTCATCCGGTACCTGCATCACATTCACTCGTACGATAACGAGTGTATCGGCGGTAA
>CAYLZA010000089.1:0-3146 GCA_964387575.1 uncultured Spirochaetales bacterium
GTCTGAAACGATCGAAATACGGGCTTGGTGCCGCGGCAGGATTGTTCAAGATGACGATAAGCCTTGCATTTGTTTTGGGTGCGAACTGGTTGAGCAAACATCTCACCCCCGACAAGCGAAGCATACTGTAGGGAGGAGAATCGATGGTAGCACGATCAACCGGTGAAAAACTATTTGCGGCGTTTAACGCGCTATTTCTGCTATTTGTCGCTCTTACGATGCTGATACCGATGCTCTCGGTATTGAAGGATTCGCTCGATAAAGGCGGCCACGCGGATATAACGATCAATCTGATTCCAAACGAATTCACGTTCATGTACTACCGGATGGTGTTCATGGATACGGGGGTGTATCGGCCGTTTCTCAACTCGATACTCGTAACCGTCCTCGGTACGGGTATAGCGCTTTTTATCAATGCCCTCGGGGCGTACACCCTCTCGAGGCGTGAATTACCCGGAAACAAGTTCCTGGTCTATTTTCTCGTCGTGATACCGATGGTATTCGTCGGAGGCGGTATCATCGCAAACTACATCCTGTTCAAGGCGGTAGGGTTGCTAAACACCTACTGGGTCATCTTCCTCCCGACCACGGTCATGGGATTCTGGATGATCATCATCCGTACGTTCTACTGGAATATTCCGTTCAGTCTGACCGAATCGGCCTGGCTCGACGGTGCGAGTGAGTTCACGATATTCGCAAAGATAATCTCGCCGATGGCCAAAGCGGTGTACGCGGCGATGACGCTCTTCGCGGGCGTTCACTACTGGAACGCCTGGCGGGAAGCGGTGCTCTATGTGCACGACGCAAGTAAGTATACGTTCCCGGTAAAGCTCAGGGGGATGCTCTTTCTGGGGCAGGACATAGAGAAGCAGATGAAGCTCCTCGCCGAAGCGATGGGCGTCGATCCCGAGGAAGTGCTGATAGCGTTCGAAGGATTGGCGGGCGCGATTATCATAGTTGCGATGATACCGATTCTCCTGATATATCCGTATCTGCAGAAGTACTTCGCACAAGGTGTCCGCATCGGCGCAATCAAGGGATAGGCAACGAAGCCTGAGCCTAAGCGAAGACGTGTGCGCGTCGTCGGTGACGTGGAGGTGATGTGGATACGAAGTTACCGAGCCGGTCAGGTTGCAACGAAATTGGTCGTTTGTTATGTTCTATTGTGCAGTTAGCGCAAATCAAAGGAGCAACGCTTAATGAATATTGCTGAATGGGCCGATAGCATCAAAACGTCTATCGGGAAGGTGATCTACGGTAAAGAGGATGTAATCGAAAAACTCCTCGTAGCGCTTCTCTGCCGGGGTCATGTGCTTCTCGAAGACGTGCCGGGTGTGGGAAAGACGATCCTCGCGCGGGCGTTCTCAACAACCATCGGCGGGGATATGCAGCGTATCCAGTGCACGCCCGATCTCTTACCGGCGGACGTGCTCGGGGTATCGATCTACAACCAGAAAACCGGGGAGTTCGATTTCCGGCAAGGTCCGATTCTCACGAACGTCCTTCTTGTCGATGAGATCAACCGGGCAACGCCGCGGGCACAGTCGGCGCTGCTCGAGGCGATGGAGGAACAACAGATAACGGTAGAGGGAAACAGGATCGAGCTTCCCAAACCGTTTTTTATGATCGCCACCGAAAACCCGGTGGAATTCGAGGGAACATTCCCGCTTCCGGAAGCGCAGAAAGACCGGTTCTTTCTCTCGACCCGGATGGGGTATCCGCCGGACGTTTCGGAGAAAGAGATCATGGATTCGCAGAGGCGGATCAGTCACCCGGTAACTGATCTCAAGGCGGTTACCGATACCGACACCGTAAATCAGCTTCGAACCGAAATTCTTTCGGTCAAAGTCGATGAATCGCTGGTTACCTATATTCTCAATCTGGTAGAGGCGACGAGAACCGATGAACGATTGCGACTCGGCGCTTCACCGAGAGCATCGATGGCTCTTTACAAAGGATCCCAGGCGCTCGCGGCGATCCGCGGTCGGAAAGAGGTTATCCCCGACGATATCCAGGATCTGGTAAGTCCGGTCCTCTGGAAGCGTATCACGGTAAAGTCGGAGAATCTGCTCAAGGGTCTCACCGAAGAGCGGGCGATAGAGGATATGCTCGAACGGATCGAGGTGCCGCCGCCGCAGAGTGCAGCATGAAGAACTCACGTAAGCTCGTAGGATATATACTTCTTATCGCGGTCCTCGCGCTTTTTTTCCTCTTCTCTCCGACTAATCTGATACGGTATATATCGCTCTTTTTTATCGCTGTCATCGTCCTGAGCTTTCTGTACTCGAAGCTCCTCCCGGTGGTCCTTTCGGTAAAACATACGGATACGGTGGTTCGGGCCATCAAGCTCCAGGACATGACGATCAGAATCGAGGTGAAAAACAATTCACCGATTCCGATCTCCTACTTCACCGTGGAAGATACGACCGGAGAGCTCTTTGCCGAGGACTATACGTTTCTCGTCAGCCTCCGGCCCTTCGAACGACGGCTGATCACCTATCCATGCAAAGGACATCACCGGGGGGAATATTTTCTCGGTCCGCTACGAATTTCAGGAACCGATCCGCTGGCGATGTTCACCTGGTCGAAGCGGGTAAGCTCGACGATGCGCGCACTGGTATATCCGACGATTCGCAGGGTCGATCTCAACAATAAGCGCGGATTGCCCGCCGGTAGTCTGAATGTCAATAACAAGATGTACGAGGATGTCACCCAATTCCGTTCATTACGCGAATATGTGCCGGGCGACGATATGAAACGGATTAACTGGAAGGCGTCGGCTAAAACCAACAAGCTCTATACGATGGAGTTCGATGCGACGCTCTACTTTCCGGTGTTACTCATCCTGAACTTTAAAACTGAAGACTACCCGGTGAGAATGCGATCACAGCTGGTTGAACGGGCGGCGGAGGTCGCCGCGTCGCTTGCGTTCTATTTCGCCGATCTCAAGCAGGAGATAGGATTTATCTCAAACGGTACGACCGCGAGTCCCTCCGAAGTAACAAACGAAACCGCCGGTATGATCGTCGTTGAGGGAAAGGCTGGTTACGAGCACGCACAGGGAATCCTCGAGGTGATTACCAAGATGAGAACCGTCGAGGGACGCGCCGATTTCAACGCGATGTTCTTCAAGTCGGGTTCGTCGA
>CAYLZA010000089.1:3156-8070 GCA_964387575.1 uncultured Spirochaetales bacterium
ATTGCAATGGGGACAAAAGTGATGGTGGTTACGCCGAGGGTCAGTGAAGAACAGGCTCAGAGCCTTATATCCGCGCGAAGACGCGGTCTGAACGTTCAGGTTCTTCAGCTCGAATCGAGCTCGGAAAGACGCGATGAAGATCCGTTGACGGGCGCACTTCCGGTTATTGCGATCAAGGAAATGGGACAGGAAACGATACATGAGTGATCAGGAAATGAGTGATCAAAGTACTACCGGTCAGGGGGCAGGCGATCAGAGCTCGGACTCACAGGAAGAGCGGATCGCGCAGGGCCCAAACGATCAGATTCGTGTGCACTACTACAACACGGTTGTTCATCCGCTTATAACGATATTCGTTCCGTTCTGGTTCTTTCTCACGAATCTGCTCGTCATCATAAAAAGCGCCATAGCGGTAACCTCAGATGCGGTTGTGTTTCCGCCGTTCTTTGCGGTGTTGCTGCTTCTCGTCGGTATTTCCGAAACCGTTACCGGAAATATGCTCTACAAGGAGCGGATCGGCAGCATGCTCCCGAGGCTCAGGGAACTCGTGTTCGTCGTGGTTTTCGGGTATCTGTTTATACTACTTCTTCACGGGGATCTGCTTCGGGGTAATTTCAATCTCGGGCGTCTGAAGATTTGGCTTCCGTTGCTGATTCTCGGTATCGAGTGGTTTCTCTGCTACTACATACACCAGAAGCTCAGAGAACGCGAGCTTTTTCTCCAGTTTTTTACCGGCAAGAGCCCAAAGGAAACGAAGGAAACCTATCAATCGTTCATGCACGAAGGCGGAGAATCGCTCAAGGCCGCGAGCAGCGTCAAGCGGCTTACGATCGTGCTTACGATTGTCGGATTCATCGTGTTCAACGCGATCAGTATCGGCTTCAACATCGCTTTTCGCGGTTTCAACCTGTTGATTATCCTGCTATTCTTCGGTGGAAATTTTCTGATAATAGGCGTGCTCAACACATGGAACGAAGTTCAGTTCAATATGATGGACGGACTGATCGTTCGTCGGTCGCAGCGAAGATTCAGGCTCGGGTTGATCGTTTTACTGTTTCTCGCGGTTTTTCTCGTTGCCATACCGTTTACCGGTTCAAAACCGATCCTCCCGGACCGATATATCGCGGCGTTTTTCGATTGGCTGCAATCGATAGGACGGTTCGAGCCGCCTGATACCGAGATCGAGGCGCCCGAGTTCGATATGGAATCGCCCGATTACCAGACCGGCGACTATCTCGGGGACGCGACCAAACAGCTCGGTAACCAGAGCGATCTCGGCAACATCACGAGAATTATCGGGTTTATACTTCTCGGCGTGCTCGGGATAGGAGCCGTCGCGTTTCTCCTCGCTCCGCTTCTGAAGAGAGACAAAGAAGGAAACCGGAATATCGGTCTTTTACTGCGGCAAGCCGTGGAGAAGGTCAGAAAAGGAATAGACAATTTTGTAGCTCAAATAAACAAGTTCATCGAAGCGATGAAAAACCGGCGAAAATTGCGAGTTTGGGACAAAATAAGGTCCCGGGGGGCACAGAGCCGGTTACAGCAGACGATCGAGCGTGCCGCCGAAAAAGTGGGCTTGAGCAGGAAAGAGCGACGTATAAACAACAAGATGCTCAGGGCCTTTTTCCGCTTTACCAAGTGGGGAGAGAAGCAGGGAGTTCCTTTTCATCTGACTATGGGCCCCTGGGAGTATGCGGCAAAAGTCGAGCCACAGGCGCCGGCAGAAGTCGGCGATGAGTGTGTAGAAATCGCAGGTATGTTTGAAGAAGCGCTTTATTCGAATCATACGATAGAAGAGAGCTTTCGCTCCGACTTTCATGATAAAGTCAAACGAGTTGTAAAAGCCAAATAGCGTGTAGGAGTGTAGAATTGGAACAGGTACCGAAGTGGTCCGAAGAGGTCACAAAAAACGTAGAAACGGTTGTTTACGGGAAAACCGATATTATCGAAAAAATACTCGTGGCAATTCTCTGTCGCGGACACGTGCTCATCGAGGATGTGCCCGGAGTTGCAAAAACCATCGTTGCTCGCGCGATAGCAAAGAGCCTGGGCGGGGATTTCAAACAGATACAGTGTACTCCGGATCTGTTACCTTCGGACGTATTGGGGGTTTCGATCTTCAATCCGAAGACACAGGAGTTCAACTTCAAGCAGGGCCCGGTCGTAACAAATGTGCTGCTCGTAGACGAAATCAACCGGGCCACACCACGGACGCAGTCCGCTCTGCTCGAGGCGATGGCGGAAGGGCAGGTGAGTGTAGAAGGAAAATCGATTACACTACCCGATCCGTTTTTCCTGATTGCCACGCAGAGCCCGACCGAGTCGGAAGGAACGTTCCCGCTTCCGGAAGTGCAAAAGGACCGTTTTTTTCTTTCATTGAATATCGGATATCCCGATCGTGATTCGGAAATGCAGGTTATGCTCAATCAGCGTCGCGATGTGCGTCCGCTCGATGAGCTCCAGTCCGTTACGGATGTCGACAGCGTGCGGGAGATGCAGCAGTCGATTCTCGAGGTACACGTCGACGAGGGAATCAAAGACTACATCCTGAAGATTATCCACAGTACTCGTGGAGACGATCGATTGATGCTCGGCGTATCTCCTCGCGGCTCTCTCGCGTTGTTCAAGGGCGCGCAAGCGATGGCGGCGATTCGTGGACGCGATTATGTGGTTCCCGAAGACGTAAAGAGCATTGCGTTTCCCGTGCTCGCCAAACGCGTTCTCATCAAGTCTGAGTTTACCGCGAAAGGTCTCAAGGAATTCGACGTAATCAGCTCGATTCTCGATAATATCGAGATTCCCGGATACAAGGAAGCCGGTTGATATGCCGGATAAGCTACGGGCTGCAGTAATAGGTCAGGGTAGAAGCGGTTTCAGCATCCACGTCCATTCAATGGGGCTGATCCCGGAGCTCTATGAAATCGCCGCGGTCGCCGATCCGATTCAGGAACGCGTCGACGAGGCGGTGGAAAAAACGGGATGTAAGGGATACACCGACTATAAAGCGATGCTCACCGAAGGCGGTTTCGATTTCGTCGTAAACGCATCGCCGAGCTATCTTCACGTGCCGATTTCACTGGAAATCATGGATGCCGGCTACGATGTCTTGTGCGATAAACCGCTGGCACGGTATGTCTCGGAAGTAGATGAGCTCATAGCCAAGAGCACCGATATCGGCAAAAGACTCGCCATATTTCAGCAGTCGAGGTTCGCACCGTATTTCAGAAAGGTGCGGGAAATCATCGATTCCGGCGTGCTCGGACGGATCGTGATGATCAAAGTAGCGTTTAACGGCTACGCCCGTCGGTGGGACTGGCAGACGCTACAGGAGCTCTACGGGGGGAATCTACTCAACACCGGTCCGCACCCGCTCGATCAGGCGCTTCAGCTTTTCGGAGACGCCGAGGATCCTGAGGTCTGGTGTAGAATGGACAGGGTGAACACCTACGGGGACGCAGAGGATCACGTAAAGCTTCTGCTATCGGGAAAGAAGAGTCCGACGATCGATATAGAGATTTCTTCGGCATGTGCATATCCGCAATACCTGTATCAGGTATACGGGACTCGGGGCGGTCTTGCAGGAACCATGGACAAGATCGACTGGAAGCACTTCGATCCGTCACAGGCCCCTGAGCAGAAGCTCACTCGTGAGCCGCTGGAAAACCGTCAATATTGCCGCGAGAAGCTCCCGTGGAAGGAAGAAACCTGGAATCTGCCCGAAGAGCAGAGCAATCTCTTTGATGTGATCGGTAAACGATACTATCGGGATCTTTATGCGGGATTCGCCGAAGGTAAACCCATGGAAGTTACCGTCGAGCAAGTGCGTCGTCAGGTGGCGGTCATCGAAAAGTGTCATAAACAGAATCCGCTCGAATAACGGAGCCCGACAGGTACGAGGCAAAACGGGGCATGCGTCCGCGCCTCTATCGGTTCGGCGTGACACGGCGGCACGACAAGGCGGGCTCCGGGCTCTGAGCCACGCGGGGTGTGCTGCGAACGATTAGCTGGAAAAAAAAGGAAGCAGCTGTGTACAAAGTATTGACCTATAACAAAATTGCGGAAGCAGGGCTGATCCGCTTTCCGGAAGACGAGTTCGAGACAAAATCCGGCGGGGACTCTCCCGACGGGTATGTTCCCGATGCGATTCTGCTTCGCAGTAAAGATCTGCACAACGAGAAGCTGCCGGAGTCGCTCAAAGCCGTCGCTCGCGCGGGGGCGGGAGTAAACAACATACCGATCGATCGATGCACGGAACGGGGGGTCATCGTCTTCAACACTCCCGGCGCAAATGCCAACTCGGTGAAGGAGCTCGTGATTGCTTCGCTTTTTCTATCGTCGAGGCGAATCGTCGAAGGAGCCGCATGGGTAAACTCGGTTGCCGGAAACGGTAATATCCGTGAAGCGGTGGAAAAGGAAAAATCGAAGTTCAAAGGACCCGAAGTCCACGGGAAAAAGCTCGGTGTTATCGGTTTGGGTGCAATAGGTGTTCTCGTAGCCAACGACGCCGCCGGCCTCGGAATGGAAGTGACCGGATACGATCCGTTTATCTCGGTGTCTTCGGCGTGGGGATTGTCTCGAACCATTCAACGTGCGTCGAGGCTTGATACACTGCTTGCCGAGTCCGACTACGTCACGTTACACCTGCCGCAGAACGATCAGACCGCCGGTTTTCTCAATGAGGAACGGTTTTCGATGATGAAAAAAGGTGTACGAGTGCTCAATTTTGCACGTGGCGGGTTGATCGAAAGCGACGCGCTTGTGAACGCGCTCGAAAACGGAACCGTCGAGCGTTATGTAACCGATTTTCCCGAGGACGCATTCGTCAATCACCCGAACGCAATATCGGTACCCCATCTCGGTGCATCAACTCCCGAAGCGGAGGAAAACTGCGCGGTTATGGCCGTCGATCAGCTC
>CAYLZA010000090.1:0-8048 GCA_964387575.1 uncultured Spirochaetales bacterium
ACCAGGGAAACACGGAAATCGTAATTATAGATGACGATGGAAAAATACAAGCTCGATATGAAGGACCTGAAGCAACCGAATCGACAATGGCTATCGTGCCTGGGCGACACGAGCTTACCGTGGCGGTATGCTGGAGCACAACCGGCGAAATAGAGCTGTTGGATGGTCGCCTGGAATTGGTGGAACGAGCAGCATTACCGGGGGATTTACACAACGCGAAGCTTCGATGGATCGGGGATATCGATGGTGACGGGCATGTGGAATACATCGTCTCAGACTATAATCGACTATTTATATTGGGTCGTTCGTTTGAGATCGAATACGGAACTGCGTTTCACGGCGCCGTCCGGGATCTTCAGGTATCACGTGGGCAGGACGGATCGGCGCGTATACACGTGCTTGCAGGAGAGTTAGTCGTTTTGTCGCCGTCCGAAAAAGAGGTTGCAACATTAGAGATCTATACCGATCCTCCCGGACTCGAGGTCTCGATCGACGGAACATCGATCGATCCGGTTCATTTGCCGGTTATACGCGGGATCGATCCAGGATCTCACGTAGTAGGCGTGGCTGAACGCGAGCGCAAAGGCAACGCACTCGAACGCAGGATTGAGCTCGAACCGGGGAGCTGGAATCTGATTGAGCCGACCGTGAAATCGAACGACACCGAATCCGTTCGGCCGCGGCAACGAATCGAGTACGACCGTCTTACAAAAATCGCTCAGACGGCGACAAACGAGGACGAGCTACCGGTTGGAGAAAACTCCGATAAAATCATTTTAGGTCATGTAATCGACCTCGGTGGCGATCCACGAAAAGAAATCGTGCTTCACGATCGTGAAACTTCGCGAATTATCATACTGAGCTCCGAGCTCGAACCGATCAGAATGATAGATTCACCGTATCCTGAAGCAAAAATCGTACCGCTCGTAGACACAACGGGCGAAGAACGAGCAAAGCTCGGTGTTGTTCGACGTACCGGACTCATGCGACTTGCGGTTCTCGCGGGCGATGGTCGTCTAACAAGCGATGTCCCGATAACCTACGGTACCGATACTACTATCGGTGTTAGAAATGTCATCGGTGCAGAAATCCTCCTGGTGATAACGACCGGGTGGCAGATGTCTCCGCGCGGTCTATATGGAATTGACACGTACGAGAGCTCGATTTCGTTTTTCTATCCGACCGCGGGATTTACTAACGACGTTGTTTATCATGACGACCGATACTATTTGAAAAACTACACCCCGGCAAACGGTCACACGATTCATCGGCAGGATGGAGAGATCGACCGGGACGACGAAATGCATATGCACATTATTTCCACCGAAGGCGACCGAGCTCTCGAATCAGGACCGTTGAATATCGGGGAAAGCGGTGGAACCATCGAATATTCGATTTTCGATTGCGACGGAGACTCAGAGGATGAAGTATGCTTTCATGTGCACCGGGATCCTTATTACAATTCCGGACGTTCTGGAATTTACTATTTCGACGAATCGGGAGACATTATAAAACTTATCGAAGGTCCGGAAGACGTTTCTTTGTTGGCATATACGGTCGACACGGTAACAGGTAGGTTTCTTGTTACGTATTGGTCGCAAAGTAACAATTTCGAGATATACGCCGCTGGTTTCGATCGTATTCATCAGTCTCAACGCAACTCAGCCCCGAAAAACATAGTAGATATGAACGGAGACGGAGAGTTCGAGTACGTTACCTCCGTCGACAACGAGATTGTTGTACGCGAGCTTTCGGGCGAAAACTCCTGGATCGTAACGTCGGAGCCGTCGACAATTCAACGATTTAGAATCGCCGATGTAAATCTTGACGGACGGCCGGAGATCATAGCACAAACGAATAAGGATGTATTCGTGCTGGGTGAAGCGAATGATCGTCTCGGTAATTAGGCGGTTTTGTCGTCCCCGGCGATTCTTTAATCGGGTTATTGTCGTCTGCATCTTCGCATCGGCCGCAGCCGGGTGTGAACGCAACGGCGGGAACGCCATAGACTCATCTTATTGGCTTTATCCTACCGGCGACGCGAGTTCCTCTCATACTATCGAGACTTCCTGGTCACGAGATTTGACCGTGAGCTTTCACGGCGTTTCTGAAATCCCGCTCGCATCCGACGAAGCTCCATGGGTCCTCATCGGCGATCTGCGCGGAGGCAGAGATGCGGAAATCGTGGTGGGTTTTTTGGACGAAATTCACGTTTTCAAACAAAATGGAAAACGCGTTGCCGATTATGAATTCGACGTTGGTCTCGTCGGCGGGATGCTCCTGGACTTCGACGGAGACGGAAAACACGACATCGTCGTGGGAACCGACGGGGCGGTGACGTCGAGCTTTATGGTTGTGAACGGTTTACTACGGGTGATCTTTGAGCAGAGTCTGAGAACCAATGGCGAGGATTTTCAGATCGTTACGCCGGAGATCACCGTCGAGGAGTCGATCCTCTTCACCGTAACTGAAAGCTGGAGCAAGGGACCACGAGGCATAGTGGATTATTCAATAGCAGAGCGAAAGATCGAGTGGGTGTACGCACTTCCGTCGCGTCCGCTCGATCTCATCGTGCAATGTGAACGGGGCCGAAGAAAAGACAAAGACTCCTCCGTAATCGGGGTGTCGCAAATGACGTTGAGCAACGGCGAGTACGAGCTTCTCGGTACGGATTCTGAGGAGAGATTCGGATTCGACAGCATGATCCACTTGCTCCAGATCGATCAGGACGGCACAACCCGCACGAGCACTGCGATACGTAGTTCGGAAGGATTGCTGACCGGTAAGGGGCGATTCTATCCGTTCGGACCGACTGCGAGTGACGATCTGCTGCTCATCAATGACCGGGTCGAGCGTCAAAGGGAACCGCCGGATGACGAAGGCATCAGGATGATGCGTGTATCGGTTCCCGACGGACGATCGGTGGCAAATCGAAAGTATCCCGAAACGAGCTTTGTCGATTTCAGGGTATACCAGGCAATGCAAATCGAGCGCGGATCCATAGCAGTATTGCTCGATCGAGGGGAGCGTCTGATCATCGAACGGCTCAATGGGCAACTCGAAATGCTCGGTTCGCTCTCGTTGCCGGACCAGTATGCAGTTCTCGGTCCGGTCCTGCACGATCCCGAAACCAGATCGACGAGCGTAACCGTCGCATCCGGCGGCAGCGTGTTTCATATCGATCGACGGTTGCAGAGGACCGATCTTTTCGAAATACAGCATCAGCCGCAAGCGATCGCTTCCTCTTCTCGTGGAAATGAGATTATGTTCGTTTTCGTGGGTACGCACATCGAAATAGTGAAAGGCAGATGGGAATGAGCGGAGCGGGTCGTCGTTAACGCTCGGGTGGTTGGGATTTCTCCCGATTTCCCGTATGATACCTACCCAATCAGCGCATAACATGAGCTCGCGAAAGCCGCTCTATCACGGCCGAAGTGCTTTGTGTCGATGTCGCCTACGGAAACAAAGGAGAACCACATGGACGATTATAATCTCTATTTTGGATGCGCTCACACCCAGTTTCACCCGAAAAAACATCTGCAGTTTCAAAACGGCTATCCCGACGGGACGAAGAGTTGGGAAGAATTCGTCGAGCGGGCGTTTCAGTTTGCCCAGGGATATTTGGACTTCTTCCCGATCATCTACTACCCGGCGTACACTTTTCGTATGTCGGGAGATTTCATCGTGGAATCGGTAGGCGAAAAAGAAGAGTTCGCCGATGAGTGGCGAAAAATCAACGAATTGTCTCGCAGATACAACAAAGCGGGAACGCTCGTTACCTATCCTGGATATGAGTGGACCGGTAATCGGCGACGCTGGGGGGACCACAATGTGATTTTTTACGATGAGGAAGAGGCAGTTCTCGATCTTTCGATGGATGTTGTCGATTTATTCGAGGGGCTTCGTAGCAGACGGGCGATGGCGATACCGCATCATACCGGATACAGAGTCGGCTATCGTGGAAAAGACTGGGATCATCACGATCCGGAGATCTCGCCGGTTGCGGAAGTTTTCTCGGTACACGGCTCTTCGGAGGCGATCGACGCACCGTATGATCTTCGTATGAATGCGGCAATGAGTCCTCGCGTTTCGGGCGGGACAATTCAGGATGGTCTGAATCGTGGACGAGAGTTCGGCGTCATCGCGTCCGGAGACAACGCGAGCGGTTTCCCCGGACGGTGGGGTATGGGATTGGCGGCCGTCTGGGCCAGGGATCTTTCGCGGAAATCGATATGGGAAGCACTGTCGAATCGGAGGACCTACGGGATTACCGGAGACCGTATGAGGCTCGAGTTTTCCGCCGACGGTGTACCGATGGGCTCCGAGTTGTCCACCGACGGCACGGTGGTATTCAACGGATTAGTCGAAGGTTCCGATGCGATTGACCGGATCGAGCTGATCCGGAACGGACGGGTATTGAATACGCTCTGTCATCGTGGCACCTGGGACGCCGGTCCGGGAACGACACAGGACGATACTATGGAAGTTAAGCTGCGAGTAGAGCTCGGATGGGGGCCGCCCCCTAACAAGGGCGTAGTCCTTGGTAATAAGGAATGGAATGGTTCGTTATCCGTGAAAGGTGGTGATATCGTCGATGTGGAACGATGTTTTACCCGGGGTGGTCAGAAGGTCAGTCAAAACGCATCCGATGTTGAATGGAAACTGACAACCGGAATCAATAAAACGCCGTATCCTCATAGCGACTCCCAGCAGGCGCTGGTCTTTACGATTCGTGGAAATAAAAAGACGATTATTGAGATCGTAAGCGAATCGGTTTCGTTTACTACCGGAATCGAAGAAGCGTGTGAGAAATCCAGCATGATCGCGCATCCTGAAGCCGCGCAAAAATATGTGGCTGATAAACACGGACTTACCGATTACGAGAATCGGCTGCAAAAAGAATACACTAATTCGTACAAGACGTTGATCCACCGGGCGGTACCACGGGCGGCGTACGATGTTCCTTTTCGCTTTGAGGATACTCCTCCTTCCGGTGAGAGTTACTATTATCTCCGCGTATCGCAGGACAACGGCCAAATGGCGTGGAGCTCGCCCATATGGGTTGTCGCCTGACCACTCGGGAGCGGGCAGACGGCGGTGCATGAATAGCATCAATCCGTGGAAAGGAATACGTAATGCAACTACAAATTGACGGTAGCACCATCGAGGTTCGCGGGATGCGTGCAGAAGAAGCGGGGGAGAGACAGCATCTGCATTATTTGTCGTATCGGGAGTATGCGGATGGGCCGAATGATCCCCGTTATTATCCTTCCGCCCATGGGAGGCTCCAGTATGTCGATCCGACGATGAAGCCCGAACAAAACCGTGTGCTGTTCTGTGACGGAAAGATGGTTTCATCTATATCGGTATATCTGTGGAAAAGTCGATTCAACGGATTTACACCGACGGCCGGTCTTATCGGCGGAGTATGTACCCATCCCGACTATCGGCGTCGCGGATTTGTGAAAATCCTCATGAAAGATGTGGTTCAGTATATTCGAGAACAACAATGTGAGTTGAGTTGGCTCTACGGAAGATCGGAGGTGTACAGCTCGTCCGGGTTCAAAACGTGGTGTGGATACTGCACGCTGTATGCGGAAATCGACACGACCAGGCTCCGCGACGATCATGACGCGGGCGCCACGAATCTACGCGCGCGGCCGGTCGAACGGCATCGCGACACGCCGGCGTTGATGGAGATATACGAGGAATGGAATCGAGGGCTCTCAGGGCCGATTCTACGTTCACACGATGTCTGGATCGAGAGGGTGCTCGGTCCGGACGCGAAAGAGGGATCGGATCGGTTTTTTGTCGTCGAGGACGGCAGTCGATGCATCGGATATTTTCAGCTGTTGGACGACGCGGTTATCGGAGAGCTTGGTGCTCGTGATGATGAAAACGCAAAACGTACAATTGCAGAGCTTGCGCGCAAGACCGGAGGTCCTGTTACTTTTACCTTCTGCTTCGATCGATTCGAGCGGCTGGTTCGAGAAATGCCCGGAACGGTTTCACGCAACGACGGACAACGCCACGGAATGTGGATGCTGTTTGATGGAAGCGGGCTCGGGCTTGGTAGAAACTCCGACACCGACGAACTTCTTTCGCTGCTTGATACGCTCGAATTTGTCTACTATCGAATGGATCGGTTTTGACGAGAGCACCGTTTGATGCGTGTAATCATAAAGCAGAACGCAAAAATCGAAAACGTACGGAAGCGTGATTCGGCTGAATTCGAAATCAACGTTTCCCCGATTCCTCGACCACGGCAAATGCCAAACCGTCATGGCCTTTTGTACCCACAGTCTGCAGGATGCTCTTCGAGAGTTCCGGCGTAGTCGCAAGAGCTTTGTTGAATCTGCGAATGCCGAGTATGCTTTCGTTGGTAACGTCGCCGTCTACCACCTTTCCGTTTCGCACGACGTTGTCTGCGATGATGATCGTTCCCGGGACAGAAAGCTCGAGCGACCGCTCGAGATATGTCGGATAGCCTTGCTTGTCGGCGTCGATGAATATCAGATCGAACGGATCGATCTGTTCACTTGCGAGTTGTGAAAGCGTATCTGCTGCGTCCCCGACACGGACGGTTACCA
The DNA here is from genome assembly GCA_964387575.1 of uncultured Spirochaetales bacterium. Taxonomy (GTDB): domain Bacteria; phylum Spirochaetota; class Spirochaetia; order ARS1246; family ARS1246; genus CAYLZA01. The sequence continues at coordinate 6,591 of CAYLZA010000090.1, forward strand.
TTTCCGACAGACCGGCTCGTTCGAGATTCTCCCGAGCCACTTCGGCGCGCGACGAATCGATCTCGAGCGTGATGAGCTTACCTGAAGGCGGAAGTGCGCGAGCGAGCCAGATCGTGCTGTATCCCACCAATGTGCCGATTTCGAGAATGCGTCGTGCTTTGCACAGTCTGGCAAGTAGGTGCAAAAATCTGCCGTGGGCGCGGGATACGCTGATCTCAGGCATGTCGGCGCTACGAATCGACGCTTTCACATCATCGAGAAAATCTTCGTCTCCGCCCAAGAGATCATCAATATAATTATCAACCGATGTAAAGAGTTCTTTGTCCATAGAGTCCTCCGGTACCCCAACGCACCGAGTTGTGTGCGTCAATATTACAGAATCGTATTCCGACCACCATAGTGTGTTTTGAGTTGTCGGTCTATGGTCTGATCAATTCAGCCGGATCAGAAGATTGCCACATCGACGAAATTACACCGGGCCATAACATCGTGTTGAGGGTGTTGACGGTGGCATATGGTGGCCGCTATGCTCGTCGGGATATGGCTTCAAGCGCCTATACGATCGTTCTTACAGCGATATTTGTTTCCGCCGGCTGCACATTTATCGTTCTGTTTTTCCTGAGTGCACCATACGGCAGATTTGCCCGTCGTGGGTGGGGCGCGAAGCTCTCATCGCGTTGGGCGTGGTTTGTAATGGAGCTCCCTGCTTCAGTTGTAATTCTGGTAGTTGCTTTGATCGGTTTGCGTCGGGGAGGGGCGGATGCAGATCCCCTCGCTGTGTTATTTCTCGGTCTATGGGAAGCTCACTATCTATACAGGAGTTTCGTGTATCCGATTCTGATCCGGGGGCGGAAGCGAAAAACCTTTCCGTTGCTGCTCATTGCTATGGCCATCGCCTACAACTGCGCAAACGGTTATGTAAACGGTTATCATCTCTTCATTTCGAGGCATGTATATCCGACGGAGTGGATTACGGATCCCCGTTTCATAATCGGAATAGTACTTTTCGTAACGGGCCTTGTTATGCATATCCATTCCGACGCAATTTTGCGGAAACTGCGATCGTCTGCATCCCTCAACGTACGGCGCCGGTCCGGGGACGGGTCCTCACGTGAGCCTCCCGAGTCCGGAGTCTATCGCATCCCGTACGGCGGTATGTTTCGATTCGTCTCGAGCCCCAATTACCTGGGCGAAATAATCGAATGGTGTGGATTTGCTCTTGCTACCTGGTCGACGGCGGGACTCTCCTTTGCCGTGTTTACCATTGCGAACCTGTTGCCCCGGGCGATATCGAATCATAGATGGTATCTGAAAACGTTTGCCGATTATCCTCGTAACCGGCAGGCGTTGATTCCTTTTATCCTGTAGAAACACCAGTTCCCGGTGTTAGATATCCCTGTTTCTCGAACCAGTCGATTGTGTCTCTCAGTGTTGTTTCGACGGAACGGGTAGTGTACC
>CAYLZA010000091.1:0-8032 GCA_964387575.1 uncultured Spirochaetales bacterium
TTTCTCGGATCCGATTCAGTCATTGCGATTTCTGATCCTCCCGACGATTGCCCTGGGCGCCCGGCTGACTGCGGAGATTACGCGTTTCGTCAAATCATCGATTCTCGACACATACAAGGAAGACTTCGTCCGGACCGCCAGGGCAAAGGGGCTGCCCGCACGGAAGATTCTCTATCGGCACGTGCTTCGCAACGCCCTGGTCCCGATCGTTGCAATGATTGGAACCCGATTCGGACGGCTACTCGGAGGCACCGTAATCGTAGAAACCGTATTCGCCTGGCCCGGGCTCGGACGGGTGATCGTGCAGGCGGTGTCCGCTCGCGACTATCCGCTGGTGCAGGGGGGGCTTCTGGTTTTGATCGTCCTGTATATCACGGTCAATCTGGTGACCGATCTTCTCTACGGTGTGATAGATCCGAGAATAAGCCTGGAGGCTAAGCGGTGAGCAAGACGGGAACGGGAGCCGGCGGTGACGCTCCGAATACGCCTGCTGCAATCGATCAACAGGATGCTCATCAACAGGACGATTCCCCCAAACGGAGCCTCGGGCTCTTCGTGCATCGTGCAGGATTGTACGGCATCGTGGGGGCGTTTCTCGTTTTCGTTCTGATCGTCGTCGCGCTATTTGCACCGCTGATCGCGCCCTACGATCCGTATACGCAGGATCCCGGAAACGAGCTCGACGAACCGTCACGCGCACACCTTGCCGGAACCGACGAATTCGGACGTGATGTCCTGAGCCGGACGATCTACGGAAGCCGCTTCTCGCTCGCGATCGCGTTTGCAGGTGTTACCTCCGCGATGGTGATCGGGGGTGTGCTCGGTCTCGTTGCCGGCGTTGCCGGCGGGGTAACCGACACGGTGATCATGCGATTCACCGATTTTCTCCTGGCGTTTCCTGGGATCCTTCTCGGCATACTCGTCGTGACGATCCTCGGTCCGGGCACCATGAACCTTGCCGTTGCAATCGCCGTCGCGAGCGTACCAATTTTCATCCGGATCATGAGGGCCCGGGTGTATGGAGAGATCGAGCTCGAGTACGTGGATGCGGCGAGGGCTATTGGATGCAGCAAGTTCCGATTGACGTTCCGTCATTTACTTCCCAACTGTCTCTCGGTGCTCGTGGTTCAGGCGAATATCACGATGGTAAACGCAATTCTCCTCGAAGCAGGGCTGAGCTTTATCGGGCTCGGAGCCCAGGCGCCTGAACCGTCGTGGGGGCTCATGCTGCGGATGGCCCGCGGATATCTACGGCAGGCGCCGGTCTACGCGCTTGCGCCGGGGATCGCGCTCTCGCTCCTGATGATCGGCGTGAACTTTACCGCTGATTCTCTTCGCAACTTGCTCGATCCACGGAGAAATTAGGAAGCGTTAATGCCTGATGACCCGCTATTGAAAATCGAGAATCTCAAAACTTCGTTTTTTACGTTCAGGGGCGAAGTGAAGGCGGTGGACGGAGTTTCTTTCGAGATTTTTCCGGGAGAAACCCTCGGGCTCGTCGGGGAATCGGGTTGCGGAAAGAGCGTGACGTCGCTTTCGATACTGAGACTCATCGAGTCCCCGCCGGGGAAAATCGTCGACGGCCGGATTCTCTTCGGCGACAGGGATCTTGCCAAGGCCACCGAGGAAAAGCTCAGACGGATACGTGGAAAAGAGATATCGATGATCTTTCAGGATCCGATGACGTCTCTCAATCCCTTACACCCGGTTCGCAAGCAACTGACCGAAACCATCCTTACCCACCAGCATATAGGCAAGGCGGCAGCCGAAGAGCTTGCCGTGGAGATGCTCCGACGGGTCGAAATACCCGATCCGGAGAAACGCGCCAAGGCGTATCCGCACGAGCTCAGCGGCGGAATGATCCAGCGGGTGATGATCGCGATGGCCCTTGCATGCAAACCGGCGCTTCTGATCGCCGATGAACCTACGACCGCCCTGGACGTCACCGTTCAGGCACGAATACTCGAGCTCATGAATCAGCTCAAGCGGGAGGGCGGGACATCGATCATGTTGGTGACCCACGACATGGGTGTGGTCGCCGAATCGTGCGATCGCGTTGCGGTGATGTATGCCGGTCGGATCGTGGAATATGCGGAAGCGGAGACGCTCTTTGCGGGACCTCGCCATCCGTACACGCTTGGGCTTATGAGGTCGATACCGCGTATCGATAGAGAGACCGAGCGGCTCCAGGCGATTCCCGGTGTCGTTCCGAACGCGACATCGCTTCCGCACGGCTGTAAGTTCAGGGATCGCTGCCGATACGCGGACGATGTGTGCGCGCAAAAGGAGCCGGCGTTGGAGGAAATCGAGGAAGGCAAGACCGGAGCTCGATCGGAGGGTCGCGGGGCGGCTCACGCGGCGAGATGCCGGCATTCGGACAAGCTCATAGGAGTTACCGTATGAGCACCGAGACTAAAGAGCCGGGCAACAGAGAAATCCTCGAGGTGCGCAATCTGAAAAAGTATTTCCCGGTGAAAACCGGCGTGTTCAGGCGAACAACGGGTCATGTTCGGGCCGTGGACGACGTCAGTTTCACCCTCAAAAAGGGCGAGACCCTCGGGCTCGTCGGAGAGTCCGGATGCGGAAAATCCACGCTCGGCCGGACGATCGTGAGACTGACCGACGCTACCGAGGGCGAAATTCTTTTCAACGGACGTGACCTCGCCTCGGCGAAAGGAGGTGAGCTCAAATCCATCCGTAAAGACATCCAGATCATCTTCCAGGATCCCTATTCATCGCTCAACCGGAGGATGAAAGTCGGTGCCATCGTAGGAGAAGCGCTTCATTTACACCATCTCGCCGGTTCCGGGTCGAAAAGACGCCAAAGAATAGAGGAGCTCCTGAAAAAGGTGGGGCTTCGTCCCGAGCATATCGATCAGTATCCGCACGAGTTCAGCGGCGGGCAGCGGCAACGCATAGGGATTGCCAGATCGCTTTCGGTGGAGCCCCGGCTTATAGTCGCCGACGAGCCGGTTTCGGCGCTCGACGTATCGATCCAGGCGCAGGTGATCAACCTGATGCAGGATCTCCAGAAAAGCATGGATCTGACCTACCTGTTCATTTCACATGATCTGAGTGTCGTGAAGCACATCAGCACGCGAGTAGCGGTGATGTACCTCGGGAAGATCGTCGAGCTCGCGGATAAAAAGGATATCTTCGACGACCCGTTGCATCCGTACACGGTTTCACTTCTCTCGGCGATACCGATCCCGGATCCACGCATGAAGAAATCAAAGATCCTGCTCGAAGGGGATGTTCCGAGCCCGGTAAATCCGCCGTCAGGCTGCCCGTTTCACACCAGGTGTCCGAAACGCATGGATATTTGCGATAAGGAAGTCCCTGTATTCCGGGAGTATCGCAAGGGACACTGGAGCGCCTGTCATCTGAATGCGCGGGAGCTCGGTGACTCGGGTACGGTGAGATGAAAATAGAATAGCCGTACCGCAATCTCTGAGAAAGGATCGGGCCTTTGAAGGGGAGCATGCTTACTCGACCTAACATCATCCTCATATATACCGACGAACAGAGATACGACACGCTCCTGGTAAACGGTAATCGGCACATCAAAACCCCGAATATCGACAGTCTTGCCCGCAACGGCGTTAATTTCTCACATGCTTTTGTGAGTACTCCTATGTGTGTTCCGTCGAGGATAACGCTTTTTACGAGTCGATATAGTCATGTCAACTCCCGTTACGACAATACGAAGCTTTTATGTAGCTCGGAACCGGATTTTGTAACGGTTCTGCGCGAACACGGCTACAGAACCGGGTTGGCCGGGAAGGACCATTGCTTCGGTGAAACGAAGGATCGGGCTTTTTCCTCGTATAAGCTTGCGGATCACGAACGAATCATCACGATTGAGAACGATACCGACAGAAAGATCAGCGCATTCAGAAAGGGGACAATGGAGATGCCGCTCGTGAAAGATCCTTTCCCAGCGGAATGCAGCATTACGGCTCGGGTATTCGATTGGGCACGAGAGTTCATCGACTCCCAAGATGATCGACCATACTTTCTCTGGCTATCAATACCGGATCCGCATTCGCCCAACATGGTGTCGGAGCCTTATGCGAGCATGTACGAAGGAGTGGATATCCCCCTGCCGGTTTGGTCCGAAAACGAAATGGGAAAAAAACCGTATAGACAGAAACTCCTTCGAAAACTCGACAGATATGTAGTGGACTATCCCGAAGATACCGATATACAGGATTTTAAAAGAGTGTATTGGGGGATGATAAGCCAGATTGACGATCACGTCGGAAATCTGATGGATTTTATAGAAGCGCAAAATCAAATCGATAATACACTTGTTATTTTTACTTCGGTTCACGGTGATTTTCTCGGAGATCACAAGTTGCTTCGAAAAGGACCACATCTCTACGACGCCTTGACGAGAGTGCCGCTCGTATTTCATCATCCGGCGGCGTTCGACGCATTCAGGACCGATGCGATGGTGTCGAATATCGATTTGTTTCCTACGATTTTCGCGTTGATTGGTCTGAAACCGCCCGATTGGGCACAGGGTGAAAGCTTCGATCGGGTGCTGACCCGGGAAAACACCGAGCACAGGGAGGCGGTATTTCTCGAGCACGGCAAATCGGGAGATGCGTTAAAACCGGGAGAAGTATCGGTTGAAAGAGAACAGGAGCTGCGAGGAATCCCACATCATTTCTGTGAAGAAGTATATCGGGGAAAGACGAAAGGCGTCAGGACAAAAAAATGGAAATACTGCGTAACGCCGGGAGACGTAGACGAGTTGTACGACCTGGAAGAGGACCCTTGGGAATTATCGAATTTAGCGGATTGCAGCGAATATCGCTCAATCGTTGACGACATGAGAACGAAGATACTGGAGTGGTTGGTTAAAACTGAATACGACGAGTTTGACAAGCACGGCGGTCTCAGTCGCAACTATCGCGGCGTACCTGTACGTTCCCCGAGGTCGTAACGAACTCCATATCATCTTCGAACATCACTTCGACGACTCCTGCGAGCACTGCGATGAGAAGTACGCCGAATCATTGATGAGTCCTACGCCGAAGCCGCCGTCAGACCGTTGCTTACGAGCATGGTTATCGCCCACAACAATAGCGAAGAATATCGAAAGATGAACAATACGGTACGAAGGAAGATAAGTTATTATTAAACGGTTTCGGCGTAGCTCAAACGTTCCTCTTCAGTTGCGTTTCGAGTGTCGCGATCTGCTCCTGGAGATTTTCTATTGTCTGCTCACGATTGATATCCGCCTGCGTGCGATTCCTCGTGTCGCAATTCGCCTTGTTACGGGCATCGATCAGAAGGTCCAGCTGCCTGCGCTTCGCCTCCAGCTCTTTCTTCTTATCCGACATACAATAATCATAATGAGTATTTACTCGATATGCAAACGGGTAATGCTGATTCTCCTCGCCGTGTCGTTTCTGCTTGCGGTCGGCTGCAGTCACATTCGCCCGTATTATAGCGAAGATGTGGTTCAGGCTGCGGCGCTCGAGTTCGACTCCGATGAGCTGGCCGTACGCTTCCTCCTCATCGGTGACACCGATGCTCCGGATGACGACGAACCGGTGCTCGATTTGTTGACGGAGTGGTCTTCGGAAATGCCGGAGAAAACGGTCGTGGCATTCCTCGGTGACAACATCTATCCGAGCGGAATGCCAAAGGAATCGGATAGGTACAGGGCTGAAGCCGAGCGGCGTCTGAACGAGCAGCTCCGAGTGCTTCGCGAGAGTGGCGCGGAAGGCTGGTTCATTCCCGGAAACCATGACTGAGCAGGAGGTGGGAGAGAAGGACTCGAGGCGATAATCCGGCAGCAGGAGCACATCGACGGGTTTAAAGGAGTGAATGTCGGCCTGATTCCTCTTGACGGGGATCCGGGTCCGGTTGTATGCGATTTCACAGGACTGCGCGTCATCACCCTCGACATGCACCGTTGGTTCGAGCCGGAACAGTCGGAGCCTGAGAGGGGTGAGCGATCGAACGGAGAATCATTTTTTAGCGAGCTATGCACACTTGTTGAGAATGCCGGGAATCGAGCGATTATGATTCTCTCTCATTACCCGCCGAATACGTACGGACCGCACGGAGGGTTTTTCGACTGGAAGGATCACCTGTTTCCGCTTACCCATGCGGCGGACTATCTGTATGTCCCACTTCCGATCGTCGGCTCCTTGTATCCGCTCGGGCGAAGATATCTGGTAAGAAACAGGCTCGATACGTACTCGCCAGAGTACCGGGAAATGCTGGAGAGCATTTCAGACGCGCTACGCGGGAGCGGCCCCCACTCGAGTGGCCCAGGTGCGGGCGTGAACGGTGCAGACACTCTCGATGAGGCGGCAACCGGCTCAAACGCGTACAACTCCGCGGTCGATCGACTTATTATTTTCGCCGCGGGGCACGAGCACTCGCTGCAGGTCCTCGAAGAGGGAGCTTCGGCCGAATATGTGCTCGTAAGCGGCAGTGGGAGCGAAAGTAAGCTCACCCCGGTGGGGCACGGAAAGGGAACGCTCTTCGCCCATCATCATACCGGCTTCATGGCGGTCGATTTTTTTCTTGACGGACGGATCCTGCTCCGGGTCGTCGAACCGGCGGTGGAGGAAGTCGTTTTTCGCCTCCGGCCTGACAAGTGATCACTATGCGATTTTTTCACTCTCTGCAATTTTACCGATACCAACGTATGTTTATGTTGATTTTCATACGATTATAACGTATAATTAGCGCATGGACGATCTGCTGTACCAGTATAACCCGTGGTGGGAGGATGAAGACTTCCTCGAAGGCATCAAGCCGCGGAAGAAATACGTGGATTGGGTTGTATCACGGCTTTCCGAACGCCGGGCGTTGCTTTTGTCAGGTCTCAGACGCGTCGGCAAATCCACGATTATGCGGCTCGTTATTCATCGGCTGATCGAAGAAGGATTCCCGCCTGAATCGATCCTCTACGTGAGCCTCGATGACTACATGCTTCGAAACGAGACTATTCTCGACATCCTCAACAACTTCCGTCAACTTCACAAACATTCCGTAGACGATCCGGTTGTCGTAATGCTCGATGAGATCACCGCCAAAGAGGACTTTCATCAGCAATTGAAGAATCTGATCGATCGACGAGGATTGACGATTGTAGCGGCATCATCGTCGAGCTCTCTTTTGCATGATCAAAAGGCGTTACTCACCGGTCGGTCCAAGACGCTGGAAATACACCCGTTGACGCTGGATGAGTATCTGGCGTTCAAGGAGATATCGCTCACACGCAGAGACGTACAATTGCTGGACCGGTACTTTCGTGATTATGTACGTGATGGCGGCTTACCCGAGCATGTTCTCTATCCGAGCAGGGATTATCTCATGAATCTCGTCGACGACATTATTCAAAAAGATATTACTGCGCTACACGGTCTGAAGGATCACCAAATCGCGCGCGACTTTTTCACCCTGCTCATGGAACGAAGCGGCAAGCAAGTCAGCATCAATAAAATGGCCAATATTCTCGGCCTCTCCCCCGACACCTCCCGTCGATACCTCGGATATTTCGAGAACGCCTACCTGATCCATCCGGTTTCTCGATGGGGAACGACCAACGAGCGTATACTGTCGCCGAAGAAGATCTATGCGTGCGACCTGGGAATCAAACACCTGTTCATCGGCAACCGTGACTGGGGAAGCTACTTCGAGAACTACATCTATCTTCGTCTGAGGCAGCATCAACGCGTGCACTATGTACGTTATGGAGACAATGAGTTGGATTTCCTTACCGAAGACAAGACCCTTATCGAAGTAAAATACAACACCGAGCTCGATGGGCCACAGCTGAGGGCTTTTGAGGAGTATCCGGCAACTCGAAAACAGGTGATTCGGTCTGTGAGAGACGCAAAGATCATTGAGGATTATTGGAAAACATTATCCTGTTGATTCTGAAGCGACCTGGTAACGATCTATTGGTCGATTTTCAATCGCTCCGTGTATTCCTGCCTCATTGCTTTCCGCCGACCCAGGCGGGCACGCCGGTTTCCTCGTCACTGCTACCGACGGTCCA
>CAYLZA010000092.1:0-8030 GCA_964387575.1 uncultured Spirochaetales bacterium
CCAGTCTCGTAGAACGCTCAACAACGTTCCCTCTTTCGGTTCCCGTATGGCGCTGTATGCGTAATCCACGGCCCGTTGTGCAGCGTCGGCGAATGAATCGGTGCTCGCGCGCATGCTTTCTCCGAGCTCGGTCGCGAGACCGTAGAAATACTGAGCCAGGATCGTTCCACTGTTTCCCCTCGCTCCGTCGAGACCACGATCGGCGATGATCCGCATCGTATCGGACAATCGCTCATTGGAAGCCTGTTCGAGACCCTGCGTGATGGAGCTGAGCGTTCCCGCCATATTGGTTCCCGTATCGCTGTCGGCAACGGGAAACACGTTGATTCTGTTCAGATAATCCCGGTAACGCATAAAACTGCGGGCGCCTGCGGTAAATGCACGCTTGAAGCGTAATCCGTCGATATAGCGAATCTGCATATTCAAAGGGTACGTCCGGTTTTTTGCCGGGTCAAGACAATCCGCAATGGGCCTATTGAAAAACTATCGTCGGTGGGATAGCTTCAACGTCGCACAGTAATGTGCGACGAAGCAGGCGACGCCCGGAGGTGTGAGGAGGAAGGCCCGATCTCGGGTCCGGGTATGGATCTTTTCAAAAAGCTCGTACCATATCTCAAACCTCATCTGCGGCGTCTCGTCTCCGGTCTCGCGGGGATGGGGGCTTTTACCGTCCTCAGTCTTCTTCCTCCGCTTCTCATACGACGGCTGGTAAACGATGTGGTTACACCCGGGGTGTGGCATCTGCTCCTCCCGATCGTCGTTCTTATCGTCGTCGTTCCCTCCTGCTCACATCTCATTCAATTCGCAACGACCTGGATCATCCGAAGAACCGGTTACAAGCTCATCAAAGATATCCGTATGTCCTTGTACGAGAAGATTTTTCGGTTGAGCATGGACTTCCACCAGGATAATTCTTCGGGATTGCTCGTAAATCGGTTGATGGACGATGTAAACGCGCTGACCCAGTTGGTGACCGGGGACACGTTTACGCTCTTTGTAAACGCCATCGTGTTCGTGTTTTCGGTCACCATTGTGATCGTTCTCTCTCCGATCATCGCGCTGATCCTCGTTGCTATCATCGCGCTCTATGTGATTTCGTACCGACACTACGCATCACGTATTCGTCGATCGACGACGACGTTCAGGAGATATTACGATCAGATTTCGGAACGGCTGGAGGAGACGGTCGCCGGCGTACGTCATGTGCGTATCTTCAATCGAGAATTGTGGGAGAACGATCGGTTTCTCGGCAGAACCGGCGAGAGCCTTCGTCATGCGATGAAATCGCGGTTGAGCTCGGTTTCGTTGAGCACGGTTTGCACGATGATTGCTGGCTTCGGGTCCGCTATCGTCGCTTCCACGGGGGCGTATCTGGTGTTGCGTGGCGATCTCCGCTACGGGGATGTGTTTGCCATCAACAGCTATCTCTGGATGGCGTTGAATCCGGCGATTCGATTCACGAGCATCGCGGGGCAGCTGACCGAAACCTTTGTGTCGGTGCGTCGAATATTCGAGGTGCTTGATACGGAGCCGATGATTCAGTCGGAGAAAGATGCACCGGAGCTGCCGAGGGGACGGGGACGAGTTGAATATCGAAACGTCTACTTCTCCTATTCTTCCGATGTCCCGCTCTATCGTGGTCTTTCCCTCGAGGTGGAACCGGGTATGAGCGTTGCGCTCGTCGGGCACACGGGATGCGGAAAAACGACGTTTACATCGCTTCTGATGCGATACTGGGATATACAGTCGGGAGAGATTCTCATCGACGGACATGATATCAGGAAGGTGAGCCTCGAAAGCCTCAGACGAAGCTTCGGCGTGGTGCTCCAGGATCCGATCGTGTTCGACGGCACGCTGGCGGAGAATATCGCCTACGGTTTTCCCCGGGCGACGCGTGCTCAGATCGAAGAAGCCGCCCGTGTGGCCGAGATCCACGAGATGGCGAGGTCGTTGCCCGATGGATTCGACACGGTCATCGGTACTACCGGGATCAAGCTCTCGGTCGGTGAGAAACAGCGGCTTTCCATAGCCAGGGCGATCATAAAGGATCCGGTCATTCTCATTATGGATGAGGCAACCTCGTCGCTCGACAGCGAATCGGAAGCGCTGATTCAGAAAGCCTTGTCCCGGATCCTCACCGACAGAACCAGCTTCATCGTGGCGCACCGGCTCTCGACGATCACGAGCGTCGATATGATCGTCGTGATGGATGCGGGTCGAATCGTGGAAAAGGGAACGCACGGCGAGTTGATGGCGATCCCTGAAGGATCATACAGAAAGCTCTACGAGGAGCTCCGCGGCGCCGTTTCGGAGGAAGTGTAGTGAACGCTTATCGGAGACGGCTGCGCACGATCATCGACCGGATTCTCGATGATCTCGAATCGTACAACTCGCGTATGAGCGCCGATCTCGGCAGGTTGTGGAGGGGCTACCTCGTTCCGCATCGATACAGAATAATCGCCGCTCTCTTCGTCACCGGTCTCTGGAGCCTCTTTCCGTATGTAACGGCGATGCTCACCAAGTTTCTCGTCGACCGGGTACTGCTGGTCGACTCCGGGTACGATCCGGGGATGATGCAGACGCAGATCCCGCTCTTCATCCGTTATGTCGTCATGTTGTTCGGAATGTGGTCGTTGTTCGTGGTGTGTAACTGGGTACGAAACCGGCTCATACTCGATACGGGGCAGCGGGTAATCTACACGCTCCGCAAGGAGCTCCATGAAAAGCTCCAGGTGCTTCACATCGGCTATTTCGAGACCCATGAAACCGGAAAAGTGGTGAGCCGCGTGCTCGACGATGTAAAAGTCATCCACGACTGGACTACGGCGCACTTTCTCGATTTTGCCGCAAATGCTATACGTCTCGTCGTCGGAGTGGGAGTCATTTTTTTCCTGAACTGGAAGCTTTCGCTTTTGATCGTATTCGTGCTTCCCGTATACGGCTATTTCTACGTTCGAATACGTCCGGAATTACGACGGACGCAGATTGCGGTGCGACGATTTAACTCGGGGATGTACGGGCTTTCGGCGGAACGGATCGCCGGAATAAACGTGGTGCAGGCCTTCGGCCGAGAGCAACGGGAAGTGCGCACCTTTGCGCTCCGGATGAACAATTTCATCCGACTCTCGCTACGGGCGGTGTTGTATTCGCAACAACTGACGCTCATCGCGGGTATGATAACCGCGATGGTGTCGGGAGTCATTATCTATCTCGGAATTTCATTTGTACGAACCGGTGTGATGAGTCTCGGTGAGGTGATGGCGTTTATCCAGATCATGCCCAATCTATTTCTCCAGGTAAACGCGATAACCGCGTATCTGACGCAGATCGAGGGAGTATTCGTCGTTCTCAGGCGGGTATTCAACGTGCTCGACGAGACCGAGGACGTCGTTCCGGGAACATCGGATCTGTCAGGGATGAACGGCGGTATCTCATTTGAAAACGTTACGTTTTTCTATCCCGGGCAGAAGAACCCGGCCCTGCGAGAGGTGAGCTTTTGGATCAAACCGGGAGAGAAAATCGCGCTGATGGGACCATCCGGTGCGGGTAAGAGCACGGTCTTTCAACTCTTGTGCAGGTTTTACGATCCACAGCACGGAACCGTCCGAATCGACGGTACCGATCTCGTGGAGGCCGATCCGGTAGCGGTTCGGAAGCACGTGCGGATGGTACAACAGGAACCGGTGGTATTTTCGGGTACCCTCGCGGAGAATATCGCCTACGGCGATCTCGATGCAACGCCGCGGCAGATCATGACCGCTACTGCCCAGGCGGAGCTCCACGGCTTTGTCATGTCGCTCCCGGCGAAATACGAGGCGGAAGTCGGACGAAACGGCGTGGCGCTTTCGGGAGGTCAGAAACAACGTCTTGCTCTTTCGACCGCGTTGCTGACGCAGCCGGAGGTACTGCTTCTCGACGATACGACGAGCGCGCTCGATGCTGAAACCGAGCGGCGGATACGCGGTACGCTCGACAACGTGCTCGAAGGACGCACGAGCATCATCATTACCCAGCGAATAGCTACGGCCCGGAGTTGCGATCGTATACTGGTGTTCGAGAACGGGAGGCTTTCGCAACAGGGAACGCACGAGACGCTCAAGGAAACCGACGGTTTTTATCGGCGGGTGCTCGAGCAACAGGAATCGATGTAACCCGAATCGATACAGGAGGAAGGCATGGCTGTGTTTACACGAACCGGTAACCCCGCATCGCAGTCGCGTGAGGAGCCGGAGAAAAACAAACGGAAACGATCGAGGTCGTCCACGGGAAAAACGGGAAAAGAGCTACCGAAGGACGAGACGCTTCGCGAGGAGTTTACCGAGATAACCGATATTGGGGATCCGAAAGAGATCGGACGCGCGGATAACGAGGTGAAGTTCGCGGTGTCGGAAGCCGCGAAGAGCGATATCCGCACGATCATGTTGATAGATCAGGGCCGGTGCCCGAACTGCCACGCCCGGACCGAACGATTTCTGTTTACGGTCGTGTGTCCTTCATGCGGCTGGTATCGCCGCAAGGTCCCTGACAAAGGGCACAGTATCGTACATCTGATAGACGGTCGTACGATCGAGTGTGATTACGTTCACCGGGGCACCGATGAATATCTGTGCATCAGGGACGGGGTTGTGGTTGCCGAGGTCATGCGGCCGAGTATTTTCAATATCGAGCACGCCTGGAAGGAGCACGAGCTCGATGATGCGAGGGAGATGGCGAGGCGTTTGAACGAGGGAATCTGCGCGTGGTGTGAAAAATCACTGAGCGAAGCGGATACGAACGAAGCTTATGAGGACTACGTCGCATTCGGCGCAATGCAGGAACACTACCTGTTTTGCTCCGAGAAGTGTCAGCGATCGTTTCGGAAACACTATCCGTCACGGATCCACCGTAATTGCTACGAGACCGACTGCAACCAGTGCAATCTCTGTATCAAGCGGTTCGATACGCGGGGATTCAAACGTAAGATGCTCCGGTAGATCGGTAGACGCCGACCGCTGCAACCGCACCGCCAAACACGGCCGGCGTCTATCGAGGCGCCGCCGGTGCGTCGCGCGCCGAATCAGCTCAACGCCCGAGCGAGGATAAACAGATAATCGGAAAGCCGATTCAGATAGTTCTGACAGATCGCCAGATGTCCGAGCGATCGGTCGCGTATACAGCGGACAACCTTTCTCTCGGCGCGCCGGCATATCGTCCTGCATATATCGAACCGTGCCGCTTCCCCGGTTTCTCCGGGAAGAACGAATCGATCGGAAATCTCCGTTCGGTCGAGGAGCTTACGTTCCCGTTGTTCGAGCCGATCCAGGTCCCGTCGCTCGAGGAGCGTTATCTTTGCGTGGAGCTCACTTTCGGGCGAGGTCGAGATCATAGCGCCGATTTTCAGAAGATCCTGCTGTACCTCCCGGATTGTACGGTCGAGGCGCTTCTCGCCCGCGAGCGATGCCCGGGCGTATCCGAGAAACGAGGTGAGCTCATCGATATCGCCCATCGTTTCGAACAAGAGATCGTCTTTTCTGAGGCGCGTACCGTCGTAGAGGCTCGATTCTCCCTTGTCGCCCCCCCGGGTGGTTACACGTTCGAAATCAGGCATCGGTTTACTCCGTTCTACTACATTCAGACGACATCGTGGGATTCGATTCGCAATAGACCGTCCCGGTTCATTATAAGGCTGTAGTGAAAGAGTCGGCCACCGTTTTTGGTCCCCGGTTGATTCAACCGTATTACCACATGGAAATGATAGACTCTGTTCGTGGTAACCGATTTAGGTTTGTTCTTGCTGAGGTAGAACAGCGATTTCGTCGGATCGTCCATTTCCTCGAGCCATGAGGAAATCGACAATCGGAGTATTTCGGTGATCGACTCGAAACGGGATTCGGAATCCGTCAGCCGTCTTCCGAGAAGACGCGTTCGACGGTGAATATGAATGATGTTTTCGGTCGGCAAAATGGATACGAACGGGTTTCCCGTGGAATACCGCAGCCGGGATATCCCGGAAGGTATGTGCGAGGGAGACGTAAAGCGTACCAGATTTTTCGAGAGTCCCACCGGGTTTCCCGTGGTAGGATTGATCAACCTCGTCGATTCGTCGGCGACGATTCGCGGAAGAAATGTGAGGAGCACGCTCCGCAGAATTTCCTTGATCCGGTCTTTGAATATGTATCCGACGACTATCAAAAGCGCCCAGGGGATGCTGTAACTCGCAAAAAGCCGTTGAGCAAAAAAGGTCGCCACCACCGCAAAGCTCATCGCTGCCGCTGCGGCGATGCCGGCGGTGATGTGCGTTGCCCGGTTCGGGGCTTTCGATTCCGCGCTCGACAGATAGAGCGCGGACTGAGACCATTTTTTCAGAACGCTTTCACGGTAAATGACCTGCTCGTTGGCAATCGGATCATCCGGTGTGACGATCGAGCCGTATCCCCGTTTGGCTCGATACTTCGATTCGCGCTTTATTCCCTGAATGCAGTCGGGGATGATCCCCGCGAGCTCCTCGTGACGGTCCGCGAGCAGCTGAAGTTTGTAGTATTCGATCTCGGCTTTGAGACTGATCGATTCATCCGCCCACCGAAACGCCGAGACCAGACGCTCCGGGATAGACGTCTGCATAAAAAGCTCCTCGAGATCGCGCGTTGCCCGGATACACTCCTCGATCTCGGTGCAGTGATTCTTCAATCGATCCGCATGTGCCTGCCCCGTACGACCTTCGTTCACCTCGTCCCGGATTCGATGACGCACTTCACGGGTTTCCACTCTGAAAATATCGCTGAGCAATCTGAGCTCGTGCAGAATTCGATCGGGATTCAGATCGGTTCTATTGTCGATCTCGGATAAATGTGCTCGAATCTGGCAAACAGGGCTCGTGGTGCATGAAGGCGATACCACGCGCGCGAGCGGAAGCGTTGGCGTGGTGTATCTCGTGTATGTTTTCATATCGTTGAGCACGTCTTCATCACCGTATCTGTTTCCGTTGAGTCCGAGCTGTGCGGGAGAAAAGACGAAGAGATCGAGATCGTACTTGCGTCGCCCCGAGTGCGGAATCGGATAGCGAATTTTGAGCTCGATCTGTTTATCTCCGTGGGAACGGACATCACAGCTGTATTCGATATTCATTCAGTCTATAATGATAGGATTACGGAGGAACAGCAATGGGCATGGTTATCGGATACTCGGCATTGGCGGTTTTCTGCTATTTCACGCTGATTTTCGCAGTAGCGCAGGCAATCAAGGATACGGGCATTGTCGATATTGCATGGGGTCCGGGATTTCTCATTGTTTCCCTGATTGCGATGATAACGGCAGGATCGTTCGGGGTCCGATCGATCATCCTCACGACGATAGTCGGCATCTGGGGTCTGCGATTAGGCGTACATATCCTGATTCGGAATATCGGTCGCGGGGAGGACTTCAGATATAATCAGTATCGTCGCAAGTGGAAGCGGTTCTTCGGGATAATAATGTACGTCCGAATGTATCTGCTTCAGGGATTGTTCATGCTCATCATCTCGGCGCCGATACTCTTTGTTCACATCTATTCAGTCGGCGATCCGTCCGGGGTGCTCCGTGTTACCGATTTCATCGGATTGGGAATATGGCTTGCAGGATTTCTGTTCGAGACCGTCGGAGATACACAGCTTCTCGTTTTTAAACGCAAACCCGATAGCAAGGGAAAAATAATGATGACCGGGCTCTGGCGATACACGCGTCACCCGAACTACTTTGGTGAAACGGTACTCTGGTGGGGGATCTTTTTCTTTGCCCTCTTCCGTGTTGAGGGGCTCCTGACGTTTTTCGGTCCCGCAACGATTACGTTTCTGCTACTCAAAGTGTCGGGCGGGCCGATGCTCGAAAAAAAGTGGGCCGGAGACGAGGTGTACGAGGCTTACAAAAAACGAACGAGTTATTTTGTTCCTTTGCCGCCGAGGAGAAAGTGATCGGCCGGGTGTGCTGAAATCGGACGCGCGAGCGCTTACATCAACGGCACGTTGTTCGGGATACTATTCGTCGCACGAATCATTGATTCCACGTTGGCGGCAAAT
>CAYLZA010000093.1:0-261 GCA_964387575.1 uncultured Spirochaetales bacterium
AATATCCCGACAGCCAGGAGAATTAACGTTCCCGCTACTGCGACAATTCCCATCCAATCACCGATCCGGGTATAGAGCGTCGTTCTTTCATCATATACCGGTACATCGGAAACGAGATACCCTTCGGTAAACGGTTCGAGCATGCTGGTGATGCGACCGTCAGGCTCTATGGTGCAGGTAATACCACCGTTGGTCGAGCGCACTACTGTACGTCGGTTCTCTACGGCCCGGAGAACCGACATCGCCATGTGCTGCATTTCC
>CAYLZA010000093.1:271-7990 GCA_964387575.1 uncultured Spirochaetales bacterium
CGCCGCCACAGACTTCGACCATGAATCATTTGTGACGTTTATGATTACCTGCGCGCCGTTCCTGATAAAATCTCTGGTTAGATAACCGAAGGTGTCCTCGTAGCAGATCGGCGTAGAAAAACGTATTCCGTCGGTCTCGAATACCGTATGCTCCTCTCCCTTCTCCCAGAAATGGGTATCCGCCGCTTTGAGCCACTTATAGATACCCGGAAAGGTGTCCTTATACGGAAAGCTCTCGGTAAACGGCACGAGATGGAGCTTGCGATATGCATTGAGAAGCTCTCCGTCTTCGTAGTGAATAACTGCATTATAATCGTTTCTGTTGTACCTGCCGTCCGGGAGAATCGGCGGTTTACCCGGATCCGCGAGCTCTCCATGATCGTTTCCGATCAGATACGGTATGTCGCGGTTTCCGAGAAAATCGATCAACTCCTGCACGAGCTCGTACCGCTCCTGATCGGTCCGATATCTCGTATGCCAGTATATGCTTGGGACAAACGCGGTTTCCGACCAGGCGACCATGTCCGGATTTTCCTCTTCCGCCTTTTTGCTCAAACGCGTGTGTATATCAAGCGCATTCCGGTACGCCCGGGTGCCCCCGTGCCATGGATCGACGTTTTGCTGAATCATCGCCACGCGCCACTGCCGGTATTCGTCGAAGTTGCCGTTTGTAGCAAATCCGTAACCGAGCACTGCGATGAATACCGCTCCGTATGCAACGGCTTCCCACCGGTGCTCCGCAACAAACCTGATACATCCGGCACGCCCCTTCACGAGAGCATGCCCGAGAAAAAACGACGGAAACACTACGAGCAACGAAACGCCCCATACTCCGGTTATTGCCGCAATCCGTATCAGCGGGAGAAAGACATATTGAGAATATCCGAGGATCCCGTATGAATACCCGAGAAATCCGAGCGTTCTAATGTATTCATAGGCGATCCAGAAGACGATCTGAGCAAGATATCCGTAGCGCGGGTAGAGCCGATCGAGAATCTTTAGAGCCGGGAAAACAAGAATGAAGTACCCGCCGTATACAACAGGAACGATGATATGTGCGAGCGGGTGAAACTTGGCGAGCCAGAAGTTGAAGAGCGCATATGTTGCATATCCGTAGAGAAATCCGAGCAGGGCATTTGCCGCATAGCCGTTTCTTCTAATTACCGGCACGATCGGAACCAGGGCAATAAATGCCAGAGGGAACCAACCCCACTCCGATAAAAAGCTCGGATACGCAAGCGAGAACAGTAGTGCCGACAGGGCGAGAAGCAGGAGATCCTGGATAAACCTGAATAA
Source organism: uncultured Spirochaetales bacterium (assembly GCA_964387575.1). Taxonomy (GTDB): domain Bacteria; phylum Spirochaetota; class Spirochaetia; order ARS1246; family ARS1246; genus CAYLZA01. Next base: position 1,568 of record CAYLZA010000093.1, read on the forward strand.
CGGAGCCGGTTTCCCGACGTCGGTTACGAGCTCGTTTGTCGACATGATTATTTTCTAAGCGGCCAGGCGGTCTTTTTCAGCTCTTTTCCGGGTCGAAAGACTGCAACCCCGTGCGCGCTTACCGGAACTATCTCTCCGGTCTTCGGATTTCGCGCGCGCTCTCTGCCTTTACGTGTTCTGATTTCAAAAGTACCGAATCCCCGAAGCTCGACAACTTTGTCGTCGTTAAGCCCTTCCTTCACTTCTTCAAAAAACTCATCGACGATATTGTGAATATCTTTTCTGTTTACACCAAGTTTTTCGTAAATGTGTTCAATAATCTCGGCTTTGGTGAGCTTGTTGCCCGACAAAACGGTCCTTCCATCCCCGAGTAACTCGTCCGATCGGTTACTCAGACTTCGTCATCGCGTTGAGCTTCTTATGGAGTCTGCTCTTCTTTCTATCGGCTGTATTTTTATGATACAGTCCCTTATTTGCGGCGGAATCGATGAGCTTGGCTACTTCGTTGAATTCTTTTTCCGCTGCCGGCTGATCGTTGCGATCAACCGCTTCGAGGAATCGTCTCTTTGCGGAGAGAATCCTGCTCCGTCCTGCTCGATTCCGTATTCTATGCTTTTCACTCTGCCTGTATCTTTTGGCAGCTGATTTTTTAGTCGGCAATTAAAATCCTCCGCGACGCTATAAATCGTTTCAGGCCGAAAAATTACCACATTCCTCCCCCCCCTGTCAACAGGAATATTGCTTCGTGTACGAATTCGGTTGCTGTGATATAATGACTTTTTCAATCATGAAGCCCAACGTATACCGATCGGTACTATTCTACACGCTGTTTCTGGCAATGCTGCTCTACTGGGATCTGGTACTGCGAATCATGATGAGCGTGGGCCGAAGATATGCACTCCGATGGGGTGACAAGATGGCCGTTCAAATGTGTACGCTCGTTTTCGCCGTTTCGCGGATCTATCTCGATCATACAATCGAAGTCGGCTCCGCATCTTCGCTATCCCGGCTTCCATCGAGGTTCCTCCTCATCGCCAACCATCAAAGCATTGTCGATATCCCCGTACTCGTTACCGCATTCCGCCGATACCGGCTGCGATTCGTAGCAAAAAGCTCGCTATTCAGCGGAGTCCCGCTTATTTCCCCGCTACTCAGGCTACAGGGCCACGCGGCGGTTAACAGATCTTTGAGCGGTGAAGCACGACGGGATACATTGAAACAACTCGACGCTCTGGTCGCTCGGATTCCTTCCGGGATTTCTCCGGTTGTATTTCCCGAGGGAACGCGAACGAGAGACGGAAGCGTCGGGAAGTTTCGCTCGGGAGCAGCGTTTCATTTGGTGCGACGCTGCAATCTACCGATTGTCGCGGTGGCGATGAACGGTGGGTGGAAAGTTGCAACTGCACGCAAGCTCGGTCGTAATCTGCAGGGCCTTCGCTATCGCGTGTTTATAGAAGGCGTGTATCCCCCACCGTCGTCGCGTGAGGAAACGAGGGAATTGATGAAAACGATCAGAGCACGGATTGCGAGCCACGTCGAGCAGATGCAGAAATGAAAACGGTAGCGTCCTGCCGGGCGCACCAAAAAAAAGGCGTGCCGACTCTCAGGCACGCCCTTTGCCATTAGATTCAACGGCTTAACGAAAATCGCTCGGACGTCGCTCCTGGCGATTGCAACTATCACATTCGGCGAAATACTTGACTTTCCCTTTGGTGAAACGGGACTTCATCTTTACTTCACCGCCGCAGGGGCAATTAAACTTCTGCGTGTTACTCGCGGTGCGCGCGTTCTTACTCACTTGAGCCATGTGTACTCTCCTTTTCGGGAATTGCCGCGAATGTAGACGATCATCAGGGAAAAGTCAATGATAAAAAATCGTTCTTCGTCGTTTTTTATTCCTCGGCCATATCCGTTATTTCCCACCGCCCCGTCTGTTCGCTTCGATGAAAGCTGCAAAACGGCAGATCCCGGAAACGGCCGTCCTGAGAGTCTATGCGTATATACTTCGAGAGAATATTCACCTCACGAACTTTGAACAGCTTACCTTGGTACTTTATCTTACTACCCTCTGCGGGAAGATGTTTCTTTTCCTCCCGGTAGAAATCATACTCATACGAGAGACAACAAAGAAGTCGACCGCAGGGTCCCGAGATTTTCATCGAATTGAGCGAAAGATTCTGTTCCTTTGCCATTTTGATGGAGACCGGTCTGAGCTTGTCGGTAACTCCGTGGCAGCAGTACGGTCTCCCGCACACTGCGAGCCCCCCGAGCACACGTGATTCGTCACGAACACCGATCTGTCGCAGCTCGATTCTCAAATGAAAATGCGAAACCAGATTTTTCACCAGCTCTCGAAAATCGACCCTATCATCTGCAGTAAAGAAGAACAAAAGCTTCGATTCTTCGGTCAGGAAATGGGCGGAAACCAGCTTCATATCGAGATGATGCCGCTCGACCATCTCACGGCACACATCCAACGCCTGTTGTTCGCGCTTCTTGTTTTTCTCGTAAATTTCCAGATCACGTTCGTTTGCTCGGCGTACGATGTGATATATCTCCTCCCGCTCCATGCAACCGGTACACATCGGACCAAGAACACGTCCGAGATCCTTGCCGAACCTACTCGGGACAACAACATCCTCATCAACTTCGAGAGAATCGTCACCGTTCCATCTACATATTTCGGTTTCGCTCGAATGAAGAAGCTTGACTCGATAGAGATAACCCGTCTGTTTCTCCACTACCGCCTGTTCTTTGTTGCTCATAGAGGCTCCCGTTAACTCGACAAATCGACTAACAAACCGTTGATTTCGTCGATTTTGCCGAGGATGTGGAATGTATTTTTTTGTGTCTGCATCACGCCGGAGGCAAGTCGCTCTAGTTTCTCATCTATAACACGCACGAGCGTATATCGTTTTTGACGCAATATGTTCGGACTCGATTTTGTTTCGGACACGCTCAATCCTCTGTCGAGGACGATTTTCATGAATCTCTTTACCGCTTTTTTGTAGCGAAGCACATTCTGTTTCGTCTGATCCTTTTTCACCGCATCACCATACGAGTATATCTCGTCAAGCATCGCTTCGAGCGAAACGTCCCTGCTCTCATTAACTGATGTATCGAAATCAGTCGGTTCGACGTGAGACTCCGCGTCGTCGAGCACCTTAGAGAAGGACGCGGGAGTACTGTTTTGGCTCTTCGACTTTCGTTCGCTTCGTGAAGACGGGCGATTAGACGATCGACCCGTCGATCCTATCCGTTCCATGAGGGTATTTTTTTTTCGTTCGCACCACTCAGAACACGAGGCTTTGATTCCTCGCCTTCCTCCTCTCTGGAAGCCGAATCCGACTTATTCCGTTTAGCCCCGTCACCCGAGCCAATAGCCGGTGCACCGCCGGCGAGCTTTCCAACATCGCCTTGTCGAACGGTAAACGATCCGTTCATAAGGACGCCTTCCTCTGCAATGAGGCGGGGCGCTTGTATATTACCGATCATCAATCCGGTCGAGAGGATAAGCACCTTTTCCCGGGCGATAACGTTGCCTTTGACGATGCCGCCGATCACTACCGTTCCCGCATTGACCGTGCATTCGGCTCTCCCGTTTAGCCCGACAAGCACTTTTCCGTCGGTGCGAATCGTACCCGAAAAATCGCCGTCAATACGGAGAAGCCCGTTGAGCTCGAGATCTCCCTGAAATGTCGTTCCTTCACCGATTATTGAGTTAATAAAGGAGCCGTCTTCTTCAAGATGCGTGCTCATGAATACCCTGTGTTATCGAAACGTTGAAATCACATTGACGCTGTCTTTCAGACGCAAATAGGTCAATGGATCCTTCACCTGCGAACCTAATCGTATTTCAAAGTGCAGGTGGTGTCCAGTGGAAAGCCCGGTGTCTCCCATCGTTCCGATTTTCTGTCCCTGAACAACGGCATCACCCTCTTTGACATGTACCTGATCGAGATGTGCGTATTTCGTATAGAAACCGGCAATATGCTTTATCAATAGATAATTGCCGAACCCTTGCACCTGAAATCCTTTCTCTATCACTTTTCCGTTTGCCGCCGAAAGTACCGGCGCGCCCGGTGCCTTCCCGATATCGATCCCCTTGTGCAGATAGGTTCCGCCTTCGAACGGGTGCTCGGCAAATCCGAAAAAGTTTGTTATCCGGATTCTCCCGGGAACCGGCCACAGCGTCGGAAGCTCCTCGAGGAGCTTTCTCTGCGTTTCGAGCTCATGCCCTATATCCTTCAGCGTATCGACCGAAGAGAGCATCGCGTCACTCAAGGTTTTGAGCTCGGCGAGCTCCCGTATCAACCCCTCGTCCTGTTCCTCGAGCGCAAAGAACGATACGAGATCTCCCTCGGCAGTTTCGCTTTTCTGACGTTGCTCGTTACTATTGAGCCCCAAATCGCTGCTGGTATTTTCGAGCTCCGCGAGAAACACCGACGCCGCTTTTTTTACATCGTAAATTTGATCCCGAATTGCCTCCAGACTCGCCTCGGCGCTGTGAAGACTTTCGGTACGAGAGCTCAGCATTTCGGTAATACCGGTGAAATGCGTCGTAAAATAGCCGAACGAGAGGATCATCGCGGTAAGAAGCACCGCGATGACGGCCATAGAAAACACCGAGATTTTGAAGTTGAAAATCTTTTTTTCGGAATGTGGAATGAGCATGACCGTGAAACGCTGCTTCCCGGTCTGTACAAAACGGCGTACAGCAGAAGACACCGCCCGCCATACCGACCGAAAGACCTGCATCACTCTGAATACAAGCTCATGCTCATACTTTTTATATTTATCGGTGGGCGACAAACGACTCCTCCGTAGCGTCCAAATCACGGTCGCACGGCAATTTAGCCTTCGTTATACGGTTGAACGTAAGGTACCACGGGGATACCTCCTTTGTCAACGAAGCTGCTAATCCCGCTCATCCCGAGTGCGTTTCAAATAAAATATGTTGACCTCGGTAGTACATCATGATAACATTACGCGTAAGTAAGCACCATTTTCTGGGTTTTACCCAAATCATTCTTTAGCTGGAAGTCAGATGCAGTTGTTTGATACCCATGCTCATGTGGGGTTGATTCACGAGGACCCTATAGAGCAGCTCATTATCGTTCAGGAAGCAAAACAGGAACACGTGAAGCATATCGTCAGTATATGCAATAATCTTCACGATTTTTTCCAGGTTCACAAAAATCTGGAAACCGCCTCGCACGTGTATCACGCAGTAGGCGTCTCACCGTCCGAAGTTAACAATCCCGGCCGTGATTGGGAGATGACACTCGAGGAGGGTTCAGAGCTCAAACGGGTAGTCGCAATCGGAGAAATCGGTCTCGACTATTACCGGAAGTTCGGAAACAGGGATGCTCAGATCGAGCTGTTCATCAGACAGCTCGAGATTGCTGAAAAGCTCAGATTACCGGTAATCATCCACAACCGTGATGCCGGGGCGGATGTGCTGGAAATTCTCAATAACAAGCTACCGCAACGGGGTGGGATTCTCCATTGCTATTCGGAAGACTGGGAATACGCCCAGCGTGCGCTCGAATCCAATCTCTATATTTCGTTCGCGGGTAATGTGACGTATCGAAACGCCAAGAATCTGCACGAAACCGCCAAAAATATGCCGATGGATCGTATGCTGATAGAATCGGAAAGTCCTTTCATGGTTCCTTCCGCCTATCGCGGTAAGCGGAACAGACCTGCATATCTGCACGCAACGGCCGAGTTCATAGCCGAGCTCAGAGAAGAGGATGTGGAATCGGTCTCCGAAGCGATCTATCAGAACAGCCTCAGAGTCTTCGGTCTGAACGGCGAGCCGACCACATAATTTAAGCGAGGACGACTTCTCTCGATCACCACAACGTTAGAGACATGATTGAAGGATATCGGCACATCACGTTTGGAGTAGACTCGAAACCATCCGCTTCTAGGAGTTCCAAATGTGCTTATATGAACTCCACTTACTGATGCCGTTTCTTACGATACCGCCTGACCACACCAGTGTGGTCAGGCGGATCGCCGGGAAACGGCTTTTTGGTGATTACCGGCGCCGGGCAATTCAAAATCTGCTTGCAGATTTTGAATTGCTGATCCGCTTCCTTGACCATCGATCAAACCGGTGATATGAAATCGTTGTGAAGGCACTGGGCCACCACTGCGGCGTCGCCGGGTTGTTTAATCCCGACGGCGCTCCGATTCCCGAAAGACTCTTCTATGCGCTTTTCTCGCTCCAACACCGGGGCCAGGAAAGCTCGGGGATCGCTTATCGTAACAACGACACGTTAGTTGCGTATAAGGACCTGGGTATGGTGTCGACGGTTCTCTCACGCTATCTGCAGGAGAGCCGAAGCTCGACGGTGGGGATAGGACATGTGCGTTATTCGACGCACGGCGGAAACAAGGTGGAAAACGTCCAGC
>CAYLZA010000094.1:0-7956 GCA_964387575.1 uncultured Spirochaetales bacterium
AGAAATACAACGACGGGCGACCGAAAGCGTGGATATCGCACGTTTCGGTCGTTGATGCAGCTAAAAACGTAACGGACTCACACAATATCAAGGTGAATCACCCGCTTTCCGTAGCCGGAATGACGTTGTACCAGGCATCATATGCCCGGCAACCGCGGGTGTTGATCCAAATCTCGGATCACTCGACCCGATACATCGTACCCGGAGATCGGATAGAATCGGAGACGACCGAATATGTGCTCGTCGGGAGCGATCAACACAGCGAATCGCGAACCGTGATATTCGAGTATGAAGCGGAAAATGAATCACGGGTATATAAATCGGCGGAGGTCGGGGACACTATCGGTTCATTCAGGATCGAAGAGATCGATTTTACATGGTACTCGGGTCTTCGAGCCGTACGAGATCGAGGATACGCACCGGCGCTCGCGGGGTTTTTGCTGATTGTGTCCGGTTTGATTGTTACATATATTCGTAGGATAAAAGAGAGAAACGCCTGATGCCGACTATAGCTTTTATACTCCTTCTGTTAGCTGCAGGGATGCAAATCATCTATCTGATACGGCGTTCCGCTGAAGGTGATCCGATTTCTCACTTTTTTCTTCTCGGTGCCGCCGTACTCTTGCTCGCGACAATCGTACATCGCAGCGTAGCTATCAATTTCGTCGCAATTACCAATACGTACGAGTCGCTTATTTTCTTCTCCGCGATGATTGCGGCGCTCCTCTTCGTATATCGAGCACAGAAACGATTTCGAAAGATCCCGTTTGTTACATTCGGGGCAACCGTCGTTGCGCTCGCTCTCCTTTCGTTGACATCGTCTCCTATAGCCGCGTCATCGATACAACCACCGATACCTGCCTTGCAGTCGTATTGGCTGGTCGCGCACGTAACCCTTTCATTCATCGGCGAAGCGTTTTTTACGATCGCATTCGTAGCTTCGATCGTATATCTTGCAAGCCGAAATCCGGAAAGGAGATCGAACATCGACCGTATCATCTACACCTCGATCGGCATCGGCTACCCGATATTCACGACCGGGGCGCTGGTCTTCGGCGCAATCTGGGCGAAGAACGCGTGGGGAAGCTACTGGAGCTGGGATCCGAAAGAAACCTGGTCTCTTATCACCTGGTTGACCTACACCGCCTATCTTCATTTGCGGCTTATCGGCAAAACCCGTGGTAAAATATCAGCTATCGCCTCGATTGCGGGTTACCTGTTCATGCTCTTCACCTTTTTCGGTGTAAATTACCTGCTATCGAGCCTGCACAGCTACGGGTGAAGGCACTATGCCTCCTTCCGACATAAATGACAAGTTTTATCAGGTTTTTGCTATCGTCAACGCTCGTATAAGATCGTCGTCAACGCCGTAGCGCCGCATCAGCGGAATAAAACGTTCGTGCAGAAACGTAAACGGACGTTTCTTGGCACCCGGCTCTTCCCCAACCGTAAACCAGCCGGCATCTTGAGAGATCAACAGGCGATCATCAAACCCATTATCAAGCAGCTTCAATAGCGGTGTCAGGTTTTGCTCTTCCCTGCCTTCGCCGATACCGTCGATCTCGATCCATGCTCCCCTGTCGGCGGCGATTCGCAGGAGATCAAAGTCGGACTCGTTTTGTGCATGGATGAAAATCCATTTGTGCGGATCCACTTCATTCCGCTCGAGGATCTCGAGAATCTCGAGCGCGGCGAGCTCGGATGAAGTCGTTTCTATCGTCTTCTTCGGGAGAAAAGGCTCCTTGTACTGCCCTGTATTCGTAACGATGTGCAGCCCGGTTTGTTCGGAGAGCTGCAATAATACGTCGACATCGCGTGCAAGATAGGCGGGAGTACAATCGACGAATCCCCGAATTCCGAGACCCGGAAGTTGCGAAAGATACGGAAGCATCGTTTCGACGACGTCAGTCGGATCATATCTATGCCTTCCGGTTTTCTCGGCACCGATAAAATCGACCATGACATGCTCATGCGGGAGCGTAATCCCGAGGCCGGCGGGATCTACGGCGCCTTTTACCGTCATGACTTTGCCCGAATATGCACTATCCATATGATAAGCATACTATCGAATAAGCAGATACGCTACCACGACGCGGAATCGCAGGAAACGGTGAAGGCGATTTTTCAGGAAATAATTATATTCGGCATTACTATCCAGCGTCATACCCGGTAGCATTCACCGGTTACTTTGGTGTATAAACGCACCATCTATGGCGATGAAGTATCGACTACGATCAATCCGGTCGAAATCCCGTAATATCGACCCGACGATGTGGGTATTTCTTGCCTACTTCGTCTTGTTCGTACTTGCATCGAAGGTGTCACCCAATATATTCGCGGCGCTGCTTTTCGGATGGTTCCTGTCGATGATTATCGAGGTTCCCGCACGTGCCTTGAGCCGAATCCGCTTCATTCCCTACAAGCTTGCAGTCATTTTCTCAGGTATCGTCATATTCGCGGTTCTCGTCGTAGGCATTTCCGCGCTCGTTCCGATTCTCGCAGAGGAGGGGACACGGGTAATCAGACTGATAGCAAATGCGGCGACAAATCTCAATATCGAAGGATTGCTCGACCTCGAAAACGAAGAGATCGAAGCACAAATCCGGGATGTGATCGACAACAGTCTCGCCAATATCACCAGCCGCTTCTCAGAGCTCGGCGGTACCGTGCTCAACTGGATCGTTCAAAAAGCACCGGCCGCCTCGACAACCATTCTCATTTTCGTTATAGCCGCATCGTATTTTACCGCGCTCATTCCGGCTATTCGTCGAAATTTGTGGCGATTCTTTCCCGCCTCGGGTCGACAAAAAGCTATCGAGTTTATCGGAGGATTCTACGGGGATCTGCGACACTTCATTCGCGGACAGATCATCATAGCGGCACTCGTCGGCGGCTCGGTCGGTGTGGGGATGCTGATTGCCGGTATCCAGTACTCGTTGTTCCTCGGATTTCTCGCAGGAATTACCAACTTTATTCCCTATCTCGGTTTGATAATTTCGGCTATTCCGGCGCTCCTGCTCGGGTTGAGTAACGGCGGGACCTGGGGTCTCATCAAAGTCCTGATTGTGCTCGTTGTAACGAACCAGCTCGAAACCTGGCTCTTTGCACCGCGTATTCAGGGAAAGCGAATGCAACTGAACTGGTTTTTGATCATCATATCGATACTGTTTTTCGCACAGGTGTTCGGGCTCGTGGGGGTGCTTATCGCAATCCCGCTTCTCGTTTTCATCAGGAAATTCTGGATGGTCTACGTTCAGGATGCCTTCTCTACGCTATAAGCGTTCGTGAATCCCGAGGTGCCGAACGGTTAGTTGAAATCCAACGCGAATTTGTGTGTTTCTTCGACCACGAGCTTGTAGTCGTCGTCGCGTTCTCCGTAGATGCCCGAAAAGTACAGAGTGTCAAAAGGGATTTGCCCCGCTGAATATTCGGCACTATCGTTTGAAAGATCGACGATCGTTTCCACGTCGCGTCCTCCGACAACGAAATCCGCATGGTGAAAGGTGCGATTAAAACGATGGCCTTCGATAGTCGGAACCTGCAGATAGTGTGCACCGAACGGATCGAGAAACAGCACCCGCTGAACATTGTAATTGTATTCGGCCATCCCCATCATATTATCGAGATCATCTCCGATAACCTCCCTGAGCGACTCCCCCGTCGCTATTGTCGCCGCATCTGAAAAAGCCGTATCGGCCCATACGGTGCCGGTAACGAGCACAAGGATCACTGCTATCGTGAACGCCGGTATTTTCAGACGCATAATTGAATCGTATATTATCAGTTCGACCTCCGGATATCTTCTATCTTGCGTTTCATTTGCGGGACTTCGCCCGATTGCAGGTGTCCCGCCCGCGTGTGAAACTCAACCGATTCCCCGCCGCTCAGTATTCGGAGATTATTCTTCTCCTTTTCGGCGGTATATCCTTTGTGTTCGGCGGTTGCGGGAAGTGTTAACCCGAGCGCATCTTCATCTGCAGTCCTCGCTATCCATCGTATCCCGAACGGTAATTCATCCGGCTTATGAGCGATGTATGCAGCGTCGTCTCCCGGATACACCATCATGCTGTGAGCCCAGCCGTCTTCATCGGCTTTATACGTAATGGAAAACACAATCTCGGGATCAAACGGCAAATTCGGATCAAGCACATGATGCTTCTCCGGATTACTCTCGAGCTCGCCGAGAAATCGTTTCAATTTCTCCACTCCCGCCGAGACCTTCATATGCGAAGGAATGCTGACAAAGGGACGTACCGTCGATGGATCGATATCGGCCGAATACACCAACTCCCCGTTATCAACCGGTCTGAAATTTATATGCATCATATACATGTATTCCATTTCCGCAGACCTGAGGTTGGTAAGCCGCATCGACGTGTCGATGAACGCTGATCCCTCGGTGAGTACAATTCGAGGTTCCGCGGTGTAGTGGTAATTAAACGCAACGAGGTATTCGTACCTTCCTCCTATTGCGGCATAGGCCGCTGCGTTTTCCGAGCCGATTTCGAGATATGCCGATTCATACGGGGCGTTCGGTAACTCTCCATGAAGCGGATGATCGTCTTCGGGACCGGGAACGCCCATTGCAGTCGCGCCGCAGTGAAGCAGAAACCCGCCGTAGGTCGAAAGATAATTCCGTGTTGGTCGCGGTTCGGTGAACATAGATTTCATCGTGAGCTCTTTTTCATCAAACGAACAACGCCAGATCTGCTGCCCCTGGAACGGGAGCACAATTATTTCACCACGCCTATTGCATATTCGGACGGCTTCGACTCCGGTTGAATAGCGAAATGCGTAAATCTTCAGCTCCCCGTCGTCGGTCTCGGCAAAGGTCCGCTCGGCGTCTGAAAACATGGAACGATGTATCGGTATAATTGTTTTTTTCATGTCGATCTTCGTATCTCCCTACTGATCCGAAAATTGTGGATTAATTTCGTCCCGAGTCGCGGCCGGGACATCTTCGCGAGCCGACGGCGCCTACGCGCCGCACTAACTTCCGACTACAGCAACTCCACCTCCGCTTCATATTCCGATGGCGGGTACACAAGCTTGTCCGGATTGTCCGGTTGAACCGTTTTTCCCCACTCGGTCAAAATATCCCACGCCTCGTGTTTCTCGTTCGTGCGTCGCATCGCATATTGCGGATCCCAGCCGTCATAAATTCGATCGAGAAGCTCGTTTCTGATCTGCTCGTGCGCCGGATCGGTTCCGAGATCGTTCTTTTCCTCCGGATCCTCTTCCACATTGAAAAGCGCCGGTGGTAATCCCTCGCCGTCCGCGTATACCCACAGCTTCCACGGTCCCGTGCGAATCATCCTGCACGCAAGCGGTGCCCCGCCTCGTCTGTCGACGAATTCGCTGTATGTCTCGTCGCTTCGTCCGCCGTCCGTGCCGGTTTTCATCGCCTGCAGTAACGATTCTCCATCGTTTTCAAACGGCAGCGGATTTCCGGCAAGCTCGGCGGCGGTCGGTCCGAGATCCATCAGATTACATATGACCTCGTTGGTCGTACCGGCCGGAACCATTCCCGGATATCTTGCAATGAGCGGAACACCTACCGAGTCTTCGTAGAAATTACTTTTCCACCAGCAACCGTGATTTCCCGCCATCTCCCCATGATCAGAGGTATAGATTATCAGCGTGTCTTTTGCTATTCCCGTTGTTTCGAGCGTTTCGAGCACCTCTCCGACAAGGGCGTCGATATGCTCACACAAACCGTAGTACGCGGCCCGTGCTACTCGTATCCTCTCCTCATCGAGATCGGGTTCGGTGATACCACGTAGTTTTCGAAACCGCTTTATCGTCTCCGGTTGATTCTCCTCGACACTCGGAATATCGATTTTGTCGTAGTAGTAATCAAAAAGATCCTTCGGTGCTATGAACGGGCAATGGGGCAGCGTATATCCGAGAACGGCCGCAAACGGTCTCTCCTGCGGATTCGTCGCTCGCTCCTCGAAGAACTGCTTTGCCACCCGGGTTCGTTCCTCATCCTGCCACTGATAATGAGTCGGTCCGCGTCCGGCTATCTCGACTGCGGGCCGGGATTGTCCCGAAGTGGAACCGGGAAAATACTGCCACATCGGTCCGCCTTTACGGGGCGAGCCGGGATACCCCGCCCCTCCTTCACCGATCGGCCGTTTTTCGAATCCGTGTCGTGTATCGGTACCAACGAAGTGCATTCGTCCGATCAGAATTGTCTCGTATCCGGCAAGTGTCATACCGTGGGCCCATGTAGGAATCGCCGGGTCTAGCATATGATTGTTGTTCCATACTTCGTTGGCCGAGGGTGTTCGGCAGCTCATAAAGCTCATTCGGCTCGGAACGCACAGTGGTGCAGGACAATAGGCATTGGTAAACCGCATACCTTCGCTCGCCATTCTGTCCAGGTTGGGCGTACGAACCAACGAATCTCCTGCACATCCCATTACCGAAGGCGCGTGCTGATCCGTCATAATTATCAAAACATTGGGCTGTTCAGCCATGATGAATCCTCCGTATCAGGAGTATAGCCGAACCGCTGGAATCACCCAACCCGTGCGATAGTCCCTGCCCGCCGTCAGCGTATCGAGAATGCCGAGATTTTGGACAACCATTTACTTCGGTGTGATGCCGACCCTGAATACATTGTTATAAGAACTGCATATGTATTTGTAAATCTTCCCGGGAGCCTTCGTTATTTCGATTACTTAGAGCTCACGGACTACACGGTTCATTTCGTCCTGAAGCCATTTGTAGATAAACGAGTGTATCTTGCTCTTAGCGAGCGCGTTTATCTTAGTTCCGAACATAATGAGATAACCGCCGTTTGCCTCTTTTCGCATCGCCGAAATAACTCCGGATACCTTGGCGAGAATACCGGAAAGCTTTAATTGAATATCCGGCAGAACAGTACCAATATCGAGCGCAAGGTCATTATCGAAGGAGACCGCCATGCCAACCACGCTGATATCCCAGATTTTTCCAGGCTCGGCGGTACCATTGATCATTGTATTAAAAACCGCCCGTTTGGAACCGTTGGTCGATGCACGAACATACTTTCGTCTTCCCCGTGCTTCGTTTGCTTCCAGCGTCTTGAGCAGGATTTTGCGACTCTCGTCGACTCCGAGCCGTAACCGTATGAATCCACACGGTACCATCAGTTCCATTAGATATTTTCGCGCAAGCTCCGGATCGTCGTTATACGTGAGGATTCCAATTGAGACGTTTTGATGTAATGATCCCGAAGTCAGATGCCGTATAAACGACTCCCATTCCGATTCTTTGAGTTGCTCATCGATATTGATAAAAAGAATCGATTTTTCATACGCCTGGATGAGTGGTACCACCTTTTTATGGTCGTTCATGATATACACTTCGTATTCGCTTGCGACGATATCTTCTATTAGCTCGTTTTCCACGACACTGTGCGGATAGAGAAAGAAAACTTTTCGACCGAAAATCTGCGGTTTGTCTGCCATTATCTCTCCCTTGCAAAGGATATTGAACGTGACCGACGATGTCCAACGTCGAGATCTTATTAACGGCGAGCTTTTGCTGGAGAATCAATACCGACCGACCGTTTTTGACTTCAACACCGGGAAGGCATATTTTTTTAGCAGGAGACGTGATGAATCTGAAAATACACAACAAAAAATACTGCAAACGATTTTCGTTATTTCTTGTGCTGATATTAGTCACGTCCACGTATCTCGCAGGCCAAACGGTGAATGGGATCATAGGTGGTAACGAATATGATACGACCGTCACCTATGACAACGGCCGCTTCGAGCTCAACTGGAGCATTACAGGCGATACGATTTTTATCGGAATAACCGCCGAATCTACCGGATGGATTATGATTGGTTTCGATCCAATCGTTGTTCTCGACAATGCGGACATCATCCAGGGATATGTCGATGAAAACGGCAAAACATATATCCGCGACGCCCGGTCGATCGGCGCGTATGGCCCCTTTTC
>CAYLZA010000095.1:0-3422 GCA_964387575.1 uncultured Spirochaetales bacterium
CTTCTTTTGCCGGAATTGTCACGAACAAGTCCAACGCTTCGGGAAGGGTCCGTACGAACTCGATTACGTCTTCGACCGCCGCAGTTCCATACCCTTTCCCCTGATATCGCCGATCTATCATCAACCGCCAGATTCCGTATTCGGCTTTTGAGCCGTCGAGCGAAAGCATAACAAAACCGACCAGCTCATCATCTGCATAAATGGCTCGAAACCACGCAAAATTGGAGAAATATGCCTGCGCGATCGAAACCGCATTCGACGGTACGAGCTCCTCCTGCTCGGGTAAGACCGATAGTGCGAGGATATCGTCGAGTGTGTCTTCGGTGATCTCTTCTAACGTTACTTTGAGCTTACTCATGGTCTTTATGCTTTGGTATCATTACAGACATTGGGGATTTACGCAACGGTTAATCCGGTCTTATCGCGATTTCTTTACGACCCGATCGAGAAACGATACCACCGCAGGATATGCACGCAATCTGTTGCTGAGCTTTGCCAATCCGTGACCTTCGTCATCGAACACCATGAGCTCGGTTGGAATTTCCCGTTTCGAGCACGCCTCGTATATCTGCTCCGCCTCTGATAGTGGTACGCGTGGATCGTTTGCGCCGTGAATGATAAACAACGGTGCCCCAAGTGTTCATTATAGGAAAGATTCCTGTTCTCCGGAAGCAACCGCGTCGACGAGCTCCCGGTAGCTCATCAACCGGGCCTTTTGAGCGAGTGTCTCGAATTGCTCGCGTCCCTGTTCTACGAAGAAATCACGGCCCCCGTTATCATCATCGGAAATAACGATCAAATTCGATGCGCGTGAGGCAAGATCGAGATTTCCGAGGTTTCCCGGTCCGACGGGAAAATTGCAAAGCACCGTTACATCGGCGTCTTTCACCAGCCGCGCCGCATCGTCGATTACCGACCCGTCTATTCGATCGAAGGGATGCACCGATGTATACTCGACTCCGAGACTGCTCCAGAGCGTCTCATCCGCATCGCCGACATGTGCCACGCCGCCGGTTACTTCGTACCCGTTACGTATGAGCTCCCGGGTAAGATTCATCGCGCTTCCGGCGCCGCCGATGAGATGAAAACGAACGTTTTTTTGTCCCGCGCTTGCAGGAAGTACATTGACGATAAGCGTACCGGTGGTGGCGTTTTTGGTAACTACCGTTTTGGAATGATACACGTCGTCGAGAATGGAGGAACGGAGCACCTCCTGCGGTGTTCCCGATGCGACGACTCGCCCGTGATCGAGCAGCACGAGTCGGTCGCAGTAACGTGATGCAACATCGAGATTGTGGACTGCGGCAACTACTCCGCGTCCCTCTTTGGTCAGCTCCCGGGCCATCGAAAAAAACTGATCCTGGTGCTTGATGTCGAGATTTGACGTCGGCTCATCGAGAATCAGCAGACGCGCTTCCTGTGCAAGAACTTTTGCAAACAACGCCATCTGCCGTTCTCCACCCGAAAGCTCGTTGTAGTAACGATCTTCGAAACCGCTCAACCCCACATAGGCAAGGGCACGACGAACGATTTCATCGTCCCATGCCCCTTCCTTCCCAAACCTGCCGAGATACGGATATCTGCCCATCATCACGATGTCGAAAACCGGGGAAGGGAAGGACGGGGATATATCCTGACTCAGATACGCCGCCAACCGTGCCCGCTCCTTCGGCTTGAGGAGACCGATTTCTTTGTCGTCGAGACGAACCGTTCCGGTGGTTGCCGTCAGTATTCCGAGCAGTATTTTGAGCAGTGTCGTTTTGCCCGCTCCGTTCGGCCCGATGATACCGAGGAATTCTCCCGAGTTGATCGTAATATCGACCGAGTCGAGAATGGTGGTGTCGCCGATCCGGTAGGTGACACCATGTGAGGCAACAATCGGTTTCTCGTGATTCCTCATCGCCCGCTTCTCTCCCGGCTATCCGGCACGCAGCCCTTTGCGTTGGAATCTGACGATGAGATAGAGGAAGTAGGGGCTTCCCACGATGGCCGTAACGATACCCACACGAATTTCAAACGGCGGTATCAGTATGCGACCGATAAGATCGGCGAACATCAAAAATACTCCGCCACCTACTGCCGCGGCCGGCATCAGTACTTTGTGATCCGAACCGACGAGGAAGCGAAGCAAATGCGGTATGAGAAGGCCTACGAATCCGACCGGCCCTCCGATAGCAACCGCCATGCCCGTAACGATTGCGCCGACTCCGAGGATGACACGTTTCGTCGATTCCACCCGCATCCCGAGTGAGTGAGCGTTTTCCTCACCGAGTGCAAACATATTGAGGTCTCGTGCAAAGAAAAGCAGCAGCAAGACTCCCGGGACGAGGAACGGAAGCGGCAACAGAATGTGCTTCCACATCCGACCGTCAAAGCTTCCCATCGTCCAGAAAATAAACTGGCTTACCTCGTATTCTTTCGAAAACAGAAGCACCGCCGAAACGAGTCCGTTGAGAAACGAGGAAACAGCCAGACCCGCAAGGACGACGAAAAGCAGCGAGGTTTTTCCTCGATAGCTCGAAATGATATAGATGAGCACCGCCGCAATCACGGCGCCGACCATTGCAAACAGCGGAAGAAACAGCGTGCTTACGGCGAACAATCCGGTATGGATCGCTACAACCGCGCCGAGGCTCGAACCCGCGGTTATTCCGAGAATATCCGGGCTTGCCATCGGATTTCGAAAAAGCCCCTGCATTGTAGCGCCGCACAATGCGAGACACGAACCGACGATAAACGCGGTAATGACACGAGGTAATCTGATATAGAGGAGTATACTCAAATCCCGCGCCGGCGGGGGCGCAACATCGAAACCGATGCGTGCGAAAAGCGCCCGGGCGAGAGTGAGCGGCGATACAGACACGGCACCGGCCCGTACCGCAGCCATTGCGATACTTATAAGAAGAATCAACAGGATGATGAATACAATTCTTCTTTTTTTTCGACGGGAAATATTCATTACAGCTGAAGCCGCGGCCGGTGATACTCCGGTGTAGAAACCGCTCAGAAACTAAAATCGATCCGGATACGCCTTCTTCGCGAGAAACATTATCGCATCCGCCATGTAGTGTGACGTGGTCGATTTGAGATTCTCCGGCATCTGAATCGCCATATCGTTCCGGATTGCCTGCATCGTCTGGAGCGCCGGATCGTTCGTAATCTGCTTATAAAACTCATCGGCTCCTTCCGGATTACCGTAGACCCAACCGGGCAGAACGAGCATGTCGGGATCGAGCTCGACGAGCTTTTCCTTGCTCAACGGTATTTGACCGTAGTCGTTTACGGGAAGCCCTTCGACGGCGTTGATAAGACCCGCCCGATCCACGAGCTCCTGCCACGAGCTGTTACCGCCCTGCGCGGTGCCCCATACGGCGTAGTCCACAACCGTTTTGCGTTCGGACTCGGGAATACCGGCAACCACG
>CAYLZA010000095.1:3432-7945 GCA_964387575.1 uncultured Spirochaetales bacterium
ACGTCTTCCACATCGGCTATCTTCGATCGCATCTCCCGGATTACCGTCTGAGCCTCCGCGTCCTCCGCAACGACCGCGCCTATTGTGCGGATTTTCTCAGCGACCGCGTCGACGGTTAGCGGTGTTTCGAGCAGAAACACCGGAACATCGGCATCACGCAGTTGCTTTACTTTGTTTGCATCGCTCCAGTTCGCGACAAAGACCAGATCCGGATCGAGTGAGAGAACTACTTCTACATTCAGCGTGATTTTGTTCTCGACGGCATCCGCCTTTTCGGCGATGTTCGAGATTGCCGGGTCGTCTGCGAATGTCGTGAGCGCAGCGATACGCTCGGGCTCGACGAGCTCCATCAAAACGTCATCGGTAAATACGGTCAGCGAGATAATTCGTTGCGGGATTCGGTCGATCGTAACCGCCGTCCCTCCGTCGTCCGTTACCGTCATCGGGTAGGCGGTGCTTTCGGCAACCTCCGGCTGCTCCTCGGGAGCTCCTTCTGCGAAGACGAAAGCCACGCTCGAAAGCAATAGCAGTGATGCGATCAGTGTGCGTTTGATGTACGCGTAATTCATGAGATCCTCCTGTAAAATGTTTCGCGTACAGGCTCGGTGTTGCACCGTTTTGGCCTGGATCCCAACGTCTCCTGACTCCCGGATCACCCTTCCGTTTTACCTTCCCGGTTTCCCAGTGGCGTCGAAAAAACGGTCGTCCCCGGTCACAGTGGCGCGTCCGCGGCAGATTCACACTGCCTTCCGTTGAAAGATCGATATACATGTTACAGACAAAGCCGCGATTCGTCAACCGTCCTGTCTCGGCTTGAAAGTCTGAGCAAATCGGCGTATAAACGACTATGGCCACCTCCCTTCAGTTTCTCGGTGCAACGAGAAATGTTACCGGTTCCCGCTATCTGCTCGATTCCGAGGGAACGTCGGTTCTGATAGATTGCGGTTTGTATCAGGAACGGCAGTTCCGTCATCGCAACTGGGAATCGTTTACCTTCGATCCCTCCGATATCGACGCCGTTCTCCTGACGCACGCCCATGTCGATCACTGCGGGCTCTTGCCGAAGCTGGTAAGCGAAGGGTTTTCGGGGCCGATTTTCTGCACGGAAGCTACTGCGGAATTGCTGAAGATCGTGCTGCTCGATGCGGCGCATATTCAGGAGGAAGATGCAAAGCATAAGCGGCGGAGACACGAACGTGAAGGTAGAACGGGACCGCACGAAGTCAAACCATTGTATACCAGAAACGACGCGGAAAAGTGTTTTCCGCTGGTACGGTCAGTCCGGTACGGGGACATAGTCGAAGTTGCCGGGATGATCACGGCGGTTTTCTACGAGGCGGGTCACATCCTCGGTTCTTCGATGATATCCGTGGAATACGGAAAATCGAGGCGGCGGATTCTGTTCTCGGGCGACATCGGACGATGGGATAAACCGATCCTTCGCGATCCCACGCTCGTCGAAGAAGCCGACTACGTGGTGATGGAGTCCACCTATGGTAATCGTACGCACGAGGATCCGGGAGATATGGATGAAATGCTCGCGGACGCGGTCAACTGGGCCAACGAGCGGGACGGTAATATCGTTATTCCGAGCTTTGCGATCGGGAGAACCCAGGAGGTGCTCTACCGGCTGAACGAGCTTCTCGTGGACGACGCGATCCCGCATGTGATGACGTTCGTCGACAGCCCCATGGCGGTACGCGTCACCGACGTGTTCAGAGATCATAAAGAGCTATTTGATCAGGAAGCCGCGCGTTACGAGCGGGAGCACCAATCGCCGTTCTCGATGCCGATGCTCAAAATGGTGAGCTCCGTGGAGGAGTCGAAGGCGATTAATCATATTCGGGGAACCGCCGTCATCATTTCCGCCTCCGGGATGTGTACGGCCGGACGTATCAAGCACCATCTCGTCCACAACATTTCGCAGAAGGAATGCGTCATTCTCTTCGTCGGGTACCAGGCACACGGAACCCTTGGTCGCGAAATCGTTGAAGGAAACAGGAGCGTTCGTATCCTCGGGACCATGAGGACCGTAAAAGCCAGGATTATCCAGCTTCATGGCTTTTCCGCGCACGCCGACCAAAACGAATTGAAGAAATGGATTGCCGCAGTAAAGAATCCGCCGAAGAAGATATTCGTTACCCACGGAGAATCGGAGACTGCCGACGATTTTGCGGGATTACTCCGAAATGAGGTGAGTGCTGAGGTCGCCGTACCGGAGTACGCGGAACGATTCGATTTACTCGCCTGAGTCATCCGTTGCGCCGGCACTTCGCTCCACTGTAGCGGAGGATATATGTCAAAGCTCATACATGTGTATTCCGCCGGAATCGCTTCGATCCGTTCCGGATCATCGGTGCTCCACCCGTATGATCTGATCTTCCCCGAGGCAACCAGGCTCTCCAATACGCTTCTTACTTCCACCGCCGCCTCGGGATCGTATCCCCCGGCATGGAACTGATAAAGATCTATATAATCGGTTTGCAGCCTGCGAAGAGACTCGTCGCAAGCCTGGAGTATGTATTCGGGAGAAGCGTCGCTGCCGGTTAGTTGCTTGCGATCCTCGTCGTCCACTTCTCCCCATCCGGCAGGTGTGTCACCACGCCACGCCGGTCCCCCGATTGCTCAGCACCCGAGCCCTGGAGCGCTTACGGTAAAGCCGGCTCTTCCTAATCGTCTTTTCATCGGTATCATGGAGATGATTGTACGAAATAGTTGTCGATTCGGTAAAGACGCACTACGTTGTCACGGGACAAACGATGAAATACCTTGTTGTTGAAAGAGACACGGAATACGCACCCAGAATGGACTCACACTTCTATGGAACCGTCGAGGCGGCGACGGAGGAGGACGCAATGAAGCGGGCACGCGAACGCTTCGGTGCGAGAAGTCTGACCGGAATCTGGTTGATCCGTGTAGACGAGGATGAACCGGGGCCGACCGGTGGAAGTGAATGAGTAACCGAGTCGTATCAGGAGCGCGTGTTGTGTTTCATACTCGATCCCCTCTACAAGCACTTCTTTTTGCTGTGATCAACTACTACAATAATCGCGTTCGTTCATGTTAGTCTCTGTTTCGCTACACATTCGACACTTAAGGAAGGCACGACGATGGTTATAGGATTACCCAAAGAAATCAAACGGGAGGAGTATCGAGTCGGACTGACTCCGCAGGCGGCGGCGGATTATATTGCGCACGGTCACACCGTCGTTGTCGAGAACGGTGCCGGCGACGGATCAGGGTTTTCGGATGAGCAGTACCGGGAAGAAGGATGTGAGACAACCGATCGAGACGGCGTCTATGAGCGCGCGGATATGATCGTAAAAGTCAAAGAACCGCAACTGGAAGAGTTCGCTCTCTACCGGGAAGGTCAGATTCTTTTTACCTATCTGCATCTGGCGGCGGAGCGAAAATTGACCGAGTTCATGCTCGAACGAAAGATCACCGGTGTTGCGTATGAGACGGTAATGGAAAGCGACGGTTCATTGCCGCTTCTCAAACCTATGTCGGAAATAGCGGGGCGATTGTCGATTCAGGAAGGGGCGAAGTATCTCGAAAAGACGTTCGGCGGGCGAGGTATTCTCCTCGGGGGCGTTCCGGGAATTCGCCGCGGGAAGATCGTCATCATCGGCGGAGGAACGGTCGGGCGAAACGCGTGTAAAATCGCAGTCGGACTCGGTGCGGAAGTCACGATCCTCGATGTGTCCGCCAAAAAGCTCGAGTTTCTCGATGATGTGTTCGGAAGCTCGATTACGACGCTTTACTCGACAAAAGCAAATCTGATCGAGAGTCTCAGGGAAGCTGATGTCGTAATCGGTGCGGTCCTAATCCCGGGAAGCGCCTCTCCGAAGCTCATCCGCCGGGAGGATCTGAAAGTGATGAAAACCGGGGCGGTGGTTGTAGACGTTGCCGTCGATCAGGGTGGGTGTCTCGAGACAACCAGGCCGACATCACATACTGATCCGATTTTCATAATCGACGATGTTGTTCACTACTGCGTAACCAATATGCCCGGAGTTGTCGCTCTGAGCTCGACCTATGCGTTGACGAGCGTTACCAACCGTTACGGGCTGGCGATTGCCGATCGTGGTATCGAAAAAGCCGTATCCGGGTCGGGTGCGCTCTGGTACGGGCTGAATACCTATCAGGGAAAACTCACCAACAAGGCGGTAGCCGACAGTTTCGACATGGAGTATTCAGAGATCAGCTTCTGAACTGCAGAAAATGCCATTACGAGCAATGCCGCGCCTGCATGAGATCCGTCGGCATCGCCGATCGGTGCCTGTTTCGACAGTACATATCGCTTCAACCGACGTAGTATACGCCTCGAGGTAGGTGAGAATGCGCTTCATGTATCGGTTGTTTGCAGGGATATGCCGCTCATTCCCGATAGTCTCAATGCCGGTGCAGTTCGGACATCTCCTCGTGTCTTAAATCGTTCGCCTGGGACATTTATGATTTCAGCCGAGCAAGATACGCCCGACCGCAGAGAGGATTGCCATATCAGCGTCAT
>CAYLZA010000096.1:0-2278 GCA_964387575.1 uncultured Spirochaetales bacterium
CCGTTTGTTCAAGCTCGTCGATCATATGGAGATCGAGCAGGCGGTGGATGAGGGACTGATGGACTGCAAGGAGTGCGGTTGCTGCGGATATACGTGTCCGGCACATATACCGCTGGTACAGGGAATGCGACTTGGAAAGCAGCTCTATGTAAAGAAAAAGCGGGGATAGCGGGGCCGTCATATGTCGGTAGAACTTGAAACAAAAACAATATCGGTGTCTCCGCAGATCCATTCCCCGATGTCGACCACGGAGATAATGTGGAGCGTTTCCGCAGTGCTCGTTCCGGCCGCCGCGTGGGGCGTATATATCTTCGGAGTTTCGGCGTTATTTGTGCTGCTCGTTTCGGTAGCGTCGGCGGTACTGACCGAATTCGTTATCGCCCGATTGCTCGGGAAATTTACACTTTTCGATGGGAGCGCGGTACTGACCGGGCTTTTGATCGGATTCAATGTTCCGCCGGAGGTCCCGCTCTATATTCCAGTCGTCGCAAGCGTTTTCGCCATCGCCGTCGTCAAGTGGACCTTCGGAGGGCTGGGAACCAACTGGATGAATCCGGCGCTTGCCGGACGCGTGTTTGTCTTTTTTTCCTGGACCGGCCATATGACCAGCTGGAAGCTTCCCGCAACCCTCGAAACGGTAGATGCCACGAGCTCGGCTACGGTTCTTTCGAGTGTAAAAAGCGGTCTGTTTAATTACACCGGTACCGCCCGTGGGCCGATGGAGCTTCTTTCGGAGCAGGGGTATCCGACCTCGGCTTTTGATTCACGTATCACCGAGTGGCTGAATCGGGTTTTTGAACCGTTGGGATTGAACATCGACAACGGGTATGTGGATATGTTCGTCGGAAACATCCCCGGATGTATCGGAGAAGTATCCGCACTGCTATTGATTCTCGGGTCGATTTATCTCTTTGCTCGCAAGATAGTTACATGGCACATCCCTGTCTCGTATCTGGCTACGTTCGGACTACTCGTATTTTTGTTCGGCGGAAGCAGGTTCGGAGCCGGAGCGTTCGGTGGTAACGTGGTGTTCCACTTGTTAAGTGGCGGCTTGATCCTCGGTGCGCTCTATATGGCGACGGATATGGTGACATCACCTGTCTCAAAGTCCGGTATGATTATCTACGGTGTCGGTATAGGGTTTTTGACATGGCTCATTCGTTTTTACGGTTCGTTCCCGGAAGGGGTGAGCTTGGCGATCATATTCATGAATATTTTTGTTCCGCTGATAAACCGCTATATAAAAGCGAAACGGTTCGGTGTCTCTGCTGAGGAGAGCACGTCGTGAACCAGGTTTTATCGGTCGGGGGAAGACTTGCGCTGATATGTGTTGTCGCCGCGCTCGTTCTCGGTCTCGTCAATGCTGTGACCGAGCCGGCGATAGCTGCGGCAAAGGAGCGTAGACTCCAGGAGGCACTCGATGCCGTTACCGCAGGCAAGGAGGTTGGTGAATACCGAGAAGTGTCCGACACCGAATCGGGGCAGGTAAACGGATACTACCCGCTCAACGAGGACGGGGCCGGCGGACAAGTCTCGGGTTACGTGGTGAAGCTTACCGGAGTCGGATACGGAGGCGACATGGAGATCCTCGCTTCGTATGATCCTGACGGTGAGATATCAGCCGTTTCGCTAATGGATAATCAGGAAACACCGGGCCTCGGGAAAATGGCGGAAAAACCGGAATACATGGAGAAGTTTATAGGAACCGGCGACGACGAGCCGATACCGACGACAAAGCAACAACTCTCACAGAAGCAGGCGGACGCAATCACCGGAGCAACGATAACGTTCATGGGAATTGCACAAGCACTCAAAGCCGGCGAGGAATTTCTCGATGATCTCGGAGATTAGAAATGAATAAGGAATTTACAAAAGGTCTTATTCGGGAAAACCCTATCTTTATCGTGGTGCTGGGATTGTGCCCGGCGCTGGCTGTCTCTACTCAGGTGGTAAATGCTCTCGGGATGGGAGCGGGCGTAATTTTTGTGCTTCTTGGATCGAATATATTCGTAAGCCTGCTCAAGGATTTTATTCCGGAAAAAGTGAGAATCCCTTCATATATTGTAATCATCGCGTCTTTTGTAACGATGGTTGATCTCTTTATGCAGGGATATGCCCCCGCCTTGTCCAAGAGCCTTGGCGTTTTTGTCCAGCTCATCGTTGTTAACTGTATGATCCTCGGCAGAGCGGAAGCGTTTGCGAATAAAAACACACTGAAGGATTCGATCCTCGATGCGTTGGGAATGGGACTCGGATTTACCTTCGGTCTTTTTCTGAT
>CAYLZA010000096.1:2288-7910 GCA_964387575.1 uncultured Spirochaetales bacterium
GATTGCGCTTGTTCGCGAGGTGCTCGGGGCCGGTACGATCACTCTGTTTGCGATCGGGGAATTCGACGGAGTGATTCGTTTGCCCGGTCTTTCGGAATCTCCAATGCGGGTTATGGCGCTTGCCCCGGGTGCGCTTCTTGCTATTGGGTATCTCAAAACACTTTTCGATTGGTATGAATCGAAGCGCGCGAAGGAGCCGGCAAAATGACATACGTCGGTATTATCATTACGTTCGTTTTCATAAATAATTTCATCTTGACGCAGTTTCTGGGGCTTTGCCCGTTTATAGGTGTATCCAAAGATGTAGAACAGGCCGTGGGCATGGGGTTCGCCGTAACATTCGTTATGTCGCTGGCCTCTATCACGACCTGGCTTATATATCATGTAATTCTCATTCCGCTTGGCATAGGGTTCTTACAAACCATCACGTTTATTCTCGTTATCGCAACTCTGGTACAGTTCGTGGAGATGGTTATTCAGAAGATATCTCCGCCTCTCTATAAGGCGCTGGGTATCTATCTTCCACTGATTACGACGAACTGTGCAGTTATGGGAATTGCGCTCATAGCGGTGCGTAACGAGTATAATGCGCTCGAGAGCTTTGTTGCCGGTTTTTCCGCCGGGGCTGGATTCCTCCTCGCTATCGTTCTCATGTCGACGATACGTGAAAAGCTCGATGCCGAGTGGGTACCGAAACCGTTTCGCGGAATTCCCATCGCCTTCATAACCGGTGGCCTTATGGCGCTTGCCTTTATGGCTTTTGACAAAGCGTTGCTGCGAAATCTTATTGGATAGGAGAATCACGCGTTATGCTTGTAACGATAATCGCTGCTTTTGTATCCGTTGGCGTGCTCGGTGCGCTTTTCGGTATCGGGCTTGCCGTTGCTTCTAAATTTCTTTCCGTTCGAAAAGACAAAAGGGTCGAGGAGGTTGAAGAAGCGCTTCCGGGTCTGAACTGCGGCGCTTGCGGATATGCGGGGTGCCCCGCTTATGCGGAAGCAATTGTTGAAAAAGACGAAACCCTCGATCTATGTAAACCGGGCGGGCAGGATACTCACGAGAAACTCGGTAAAATCATGGGCGTCGACGTCGATACTTCTTCCGAGAAAATGGTTGCCCAGGTTCATTGTAGGGGAGGAATCGGAAAAGCTGAATATAAGTTCGATTACAACGGAGTGCATGACTGTAACGCGGCGTTTGCGCTTTTCGGTGGGCCGAAAGTGTGTGAGTTCGGATGCCTTGGGCTCGGGAGTTGCGTAAAGGTTTGTCCAGTGGACGCTATCGACTATGACGAGCCGGGGTTGGTGTGGGTTGACAAAGAAACGTGTATCAGCTGCGGAAAATGTATTGACATATGCCCGACCAATGTAATGCGTTGGGTGCCGTATGATGCGGACAGAATCGTCGCGTGCAACTCGACCGACAAGGGGAGTGTCGTTCGTAAATACTGTAAAGTCGGGTGTATCGGATGTAAGCGATGTGAAAAAAAGTCTCCGGACGGTGGATTCAATGTTACCGATTTCCTTGCACGAATCGACTATTCGCAAAAAGGCGAGCGAAAGTCGGCGGAGGAAGCATGCCCGACCAATTGTATAATAAAAGTAGCACCGGAGTTTTCCCAGGGAGAGGAAGTGTCGGTAGCATCCGAATCGGATGAAAAAGATTGAAATAGTATTCGGCACGTATAATTGTCTCCCCTATGGAACGACGGATGTCGAATTCGAGAATGCATACCAGCGCTCATATAAGCCGTTTTTAACCGCGTTGTACAAATTTCCGGCTTTTTCGGCCACGGTTCATTACTCCGGCATACTGCTATCATGGCTGCATGAACGACATCCGGAGTTCCTCATGCTGCTCAACGACATGGTCAAGCGAAGCCAGATTGAGCTCCTTGGTGGCGCGTATTACGAGCCGATCCTGCCTCTCATTCCTTTGACCGACCGATCCGGTCAAATAGAGCTGCTTACAACATATTTGAGGAAACGATTCGGTAAGCGTCCGAGAGGGATTTGGATTCCCGAGCTCGTGTGGGAACCTTCATTGCCGTCAAATCTAAAGAATTGCGGAATGGAATATACCTTTCTTCCCGATACCGGCTTTGTCTCGGCCGGGATTCCGCAGACCGATCATTTTCGGCTCTATAGAACTGAGGATCAGGGAAAGTCGATGATTGTCTTTCCGCTTCTGACACGGCTTACACCTGCTCGATTACGATCGGGCGTGGAGCTCGATCCAGGCACATACCTGAAGCGTTTGCTTTCCTCGTGTCCGAAAGATGAAGAAGTTATCGTAACTATAATCGATGAGGGAGAGTCTTACGGATTATGGAATGATTCATACGAGGCATTTCATGAATCGGGGTGGCTCGAATCGTTCTTCGATATCATATCCGAGCGGAAAGACGAAATTGCGACTACGCTTCCGAAAACGATAGCAAATCGGCCAAGGAAAACGCCCCGTTGTTACTTTACGTGTACAGGAGCCGATCGACTATTTCGATGGTGGTATTCTTTGGAAACGCTTGAAAAAGCTACACGTCAGCAGCTCAGAAAGAAGTCGGGCCGATTGCTTCCGACCGGTAACTTTCGTCAGCTACTCAAAAGATACGCCGAGAGCAATTTACTCTACTCGAAAATGCTCCATGTGAATCTGCTGGTAAACCAAATACGAGGCGACAGATATAGAAAAAAGGCTGCTCGGGAGGAGCTGTGGAAAGGGCAGGCGAGCCATCCCTACTGGCACGGGAAGCTCGACGGGATTTATCGAAACGCAATACGCAAGGCCGCATATTCTTCGCTTATCGAAGCTGAGAAAATCACCCGGGAAAAGGGCATTTTCAAACCATATATTAGCAAGGAAGATTTTGATCTGGACGGTCTTGATGAATTGCTGTTTTGCGGTAATACGCTCAATGTCTATGTACACACGATCGGGGGCACTGCATTTGAAATCGACTATCTTCCCGCTTCATGGAACTACGCAGACACGATGGGGCGCTATGAGGAACCGTATCACGATACGTTGATACAGAATTCGGTGTTTGATAACAGACCACGGCGATCGTTTCAGGATATTCTCGTTGCGGGAACGCTCGAAATGGAATCATATATAAAAAGCAATGGAGAATACGACGGATTCACCAGAACCGGTGAGTATCGGCTTGACGAATATAAACGCGATCATCTCGATGTGGCGCTGGAAATAGAAGGTGATGTCGATTTCGGTATCGATGATGCGGGTGAAGCCGTCGAAAAACCGGTTCCGGTTTCAATTAGAAAAACCTATTCACTCAATGATAATGTGCTTACGGTGTGCTACGTGTTGACGAATCAGAGCGATGAAAACTCACTGTTTGCAACTTTTGGGTCTGAGTTGAACTTTTCGTTTGCATCGAATCATGAAGAGTTCTTGCAGATTCGCGCTTACACAAACAACGGCGAAAAGCAACCGATGCGAGACGTCGTGTGCGTCGAAAATGTCGAGAAGTTCGAGGGACGTGATCTAAAAAACGCAGTGACGATAACAGTCCGTATGTCTGAACCGTGTGAGTTGTGGAATATCCCGGTCGAGTCGGAGTGGTACTCAAAAAATGGAAAACAAACCGGGTACCAATGCTCGACCTTCGTGCCGTGCCGGCGGATTACGTTGGAGCCTGGAGGTGAGTGGCAAACTCGTATCGTTGTTTCTTTTGACTCATAGGTACTACGTCGAAGATTATGGAAACTAATAAAAGCGTCGAACTATACGCAAGAAGCCTACATGAAGCATAGATTTACCCGTCGTTTATCCCCGACGCCGGCTTTTCCATAATCTTCGACGTACTTCCTAAGTGTTGTAGATTCCACAATATGCCTGTCTTATTCCCACTAACTCGCACAGCGATAAAATCAGGAATCACGTTCGTGAAGCACGAGAAGTATATTGTCCATCCATGTTTGTGCCTCGGCGTAATAGCTTTCCGATGCATAGAGAAAATGGATAAACGCATTCCTGAAAGATTCGGTAAAGTAATAGGCTTGTCCAAGATAATAATGTGCCCGACTCAGTTCATCTTCTGAATGCCGGATTTGGAGATACTTCTCCAGCTCACTTCTTCCTTCGTCCCATTTTTCTTTTGATATATACTCATCGACGATTCGCTTAAGCTGCGAATTCCGCGAATCGGAACCGTTAGTTTCAGGGGCGAGAAACACCGGTTTGTCGAACTGTTTGATTTTACTTGCATCAGCCGGGATCAGTGAGGAAACAGCGTTCTGTGCTTCAGGTGTAAGTGCTTTTCTCCGCCTTCCGATATTTACCGACGATGCAGACAGTTCCTTTCCGGATTCCAC
This sequence comes from uncultured Spirochaetales bacterium, assembly GCA_964387575.1. GTDB lineage: Bacteria > Spirochaetota > Spirochaetia > ARS1246 > ARS1246 > CAYLZA01. The sequence goes on from CAYLZA010000096.1 coordinate 6,623, forward strand.
TTTTGTAGAGAGGATCAGATACGGAAGTGGTCTGCTTCGTGCTGGAACAGTTGCCCCTGAAGTGGCTCTTGGAACCGAAGGAGGCAGCTCGACGGGATCGGTAAGCACATTTTTACCAAGATTAAACCTTTGTTTGCCAACTCGAAGAAGCTCCGAGTCAAAAAGCGCATAATAATAGGATAATCCGGGAACCGGATAGTCTATATAGGTATTTGTCGAAGAACTCACAGTATCGAGAAGAATGGCGTCTACCAGATCTTCGCTCTCGGAAATGTCATCAGTGCTGCGATATATTGCGACATCCCGTTCTGAGTTGCTTGTTTCAAAACGTAAATAAACCGCTCCTTCTGAAAGCGATGCCGATAGATCTGTAATGTCTACCGGTTTCGATTGCAGAAGGCTCTTTTCATCGATAGATTTCCCGGATTCGGTTTTGTTTCTAAACTCGATAAGCTCCGTGCTGTAGTTGCCGTCCTTATCTGACGCAACCACAGCGTAGAAATATGTTTGTGTATCGTCAGGGGAGTCGTTAATAAGCATTGTTCCGGGAGATACTTCGCCGACGAGTGTCGCTTGGTCCAATGTTTCGCTGGTTATTTCCTCGGTATCACGGAAAACCAGGTATGAAGCGACTTGTTCGTCCGAATCCTTCCATGTAACTCGTATCGTAGCACCATCAGTACGTGCCTCAATGTCGGTCACGAAAGGAGGCAGGGCTTGCTGAGTAAAGCCTTCCATGCAAAACAGCAAAATCGCCAGCGCCGATACGAGTGTTCGTTTCATCGGTATCCTCCTTTTCATAATAATCGGTGTAACCAACGTGAGTCTATAGAACTACGTCGAAGATTGTGGAAATAGAATCAGGAGCACACATGCAGGTGTCTTAAGGAGTAACCATTTGTTACTTCGGAGGACATCATGGAGCCTGATTACTTTTTCTGTCCGAATCCCTCGTGTGCCAACCACCGCCTCGACCCACCCGATGGGCATTGGTTCTACTACTACGGCTACCACCACACCAAGGCGTTCGGCACAATCCAGCGCTACAAGTGCAAACACTGCGGTACGACCTTTTCGGACCAGACGTTCCTGCTCAACTACTGGCTGAAGAAAAAGACCGACTTCGCCGCGCTTGGTCGCGAGATTAACTCATCCTCGAGTTGTTGCTTTGTCGGGCGACACAACACCTTCTCCGTCGATTCGATGCGTATTCGCATCGATCGGCTTGCACGCAATTCACTTCAGCTGAAGCCGCGTCCTTTGGGCGCGGTTTCCGTTTGCGGCTGTG
>CAYLZA010000097.1:0-7864 GCA_964387575.1 uncultured Spirochaetales bacterium
AATTGCTCCTCCAACGAAACCTGATCTCCGGCTCGGTGTTTCTCGATGAAAATTTCGAGTTCATTCATTACTGCACGCAGGCGGTTAAGGCACACAAGCTTTTTCACAAAGACGTCGATTATGTGGTGCGGCAGGGTCAGGTGCAAATAGTGGACGAGTTCACGGGCCGTATTTTGCACGGACGCAGATACTCGGACGGGCTTCATCAGGCAATCGAAGCGAAAGAACGCATAAAAATCGCAAAAAGAAACCGGACCCTGGCCACGATCACTTTTCAGAACTTTTTTCGTATGTACGACAAGATCAGCGGGATGACCGGTACCGCAGAGACGGAAGCAAAGGAGTTCGGCAAAATCTACGGTCTCGATGTGGTAGTAATTCCGACGAACCGACCGCTCGTGCGAAAAGACGAGGACGATGCGATTTATCTCAATGAAAACGACAAGTTCAACGCGATCTGCGATGAGATAAAACAAGCAAACGAAGCGGGCCAGCCGGTTCTCGTCGGTACCGTGTCGATCGAGAAGTCGGAAAAACTGGCCGGTGAGCTTACCAAACGCGGCGTTCCCCACGAAGTGCTCAACGCAAAAAACCATGCACGGGAAGCGCTCATAATCGCGGAGGCCGGAGCAAAAGGTGCCGTTACCATAGCAACAAATATGGCCGGCCGCGGCACCGATATAAAGCTCGGAGGGAATCCGGAGTATCGCGCGAGACGAAAAGCCGGAACCGAAGCCTCGGGAGATGAGTACGACAAGGCGCTTTCGATAGAGCGAAAGAAATGGCTCGATGACTACAAAACCGTAAAGCAAACCGGCGGACTCTATGTGATCGGGACCGAACGTCACGAATCGCGACGTATCGATAATCAGCTGAGAGGACGTTCGGGACGGCAGGGAGACCCGGGTAGATCCCGGTTTTTCCTCTCTCTCGATGACGATCTGATGCGACTATTCAGCGACAATCTCAAACCGTTGATGCAGAAGGTCGGGATGCGTGAAGGAGAACCGATCTTTCATCCATGGATTAACAAATCGATCGAAAGAGCTCAGTCACGCGTAGAGGACCGGAATTTCGAGATTCGCAAACATCTGCTCGATTACGATGATGTACTCAACGAGCAACGGGAGTTCATCTATCGGCAGCGGGACGAAATCCTCTCCGACGAGAATCTCTCGAAACGCGTTCTATCCGGCAGCCGGGATATGGTTGATGATATAGTAGAACAATATGCGAGCTCGACGGATGAGAAATCGGTCTCGCTCTCTCGTATGCTCGACGCCCTACAGGCGCAGTTTTTCTATACGCTCGATCTACCGACGGAGGAGTTGGTTTCTCTTTCCCCCGAAAAGATCAAAGAAACGATCATGGATGATATCGAAGCAAATATTCGACGGAAAGAAGAGGAGCTCGGAAAAGAACAGCTCAATCTCTTTATTCGATATGAATATCTGCGGATGATAGATTCGAAATGGCAGGATCATCTCGAAAATCTGGAAGCGCTTCGGGAAGCGGTTCATCTGAGAGCCTATGGACAGAAGAATCCGCTGTTGGAGTACAAGCTCGAAGGTTTCAAGGTTTTCGATAATCTAATCTACGATATCAGAAGCTCACTCGCAAGCCGAATAGTCAAGGTCCGGGTCCAACAGCGAAGACGCCCGGAAGAGATCATACAAAGACCGGAGAATCTCGGAGAGGCACGGCACAGAGAAGTCGGTCAGTTTTCCATGCAGGAACTTCAACAACAGGATAACCGAAACGCCGGGTCGCAGGCGACTCCCACGACCGGGGGCCGACCGGCAGCAACCGCTACCGCGGCAAAACCCGACAACGCGCAAGTCAAACGAACGCAACCGAAAGTAGGAAGAAATGATCCGTGTCCGTGTGGAAGCGGAAAGAAATATAAATACTGTCACGGAAAATAGTAATTGAGCCTCAATTCGCCGAGAAACAGCTACATATCGGTCTGCAGCTCTTCCGCGTTCTGAGCCTCAACCGAAGACGTTCTAGCTCCGACGTACGTATTTATGAGGATAAATAACGCGAAGAGCGATACGATTATCACTACAAGCTTTCTCAATACTATGCTCCCGCTTTCCGCTACTTCTTTCCGCTACTTCAATTCAGGCATGTACGAGCCAATCAGGTGTATACCTAATCATACTATTTCTCATGTACATAGCGCAACGGATCGACAGGCGTATAATCCTTATATACGGCAAAGTGGAGATGCGGACCGGTACTTTTGCCGGTATTTCCCACTTTTCCTATTACGGCACCTTGCACGACTCGCTCCCCCTCCCGTACCGACCAGCTGCTGAGATGGGCGTACAATGTCTGGAACTGTTCAGAATGATCAATGACAATGTACTTGCCGAAATTCCGATTCTCACCAACCGCGGAGACCGTTCCGCGATTTGACGCTTTGACCGGCGTTCCGATATCATTCGCCCAATCAACACCATAGTGCATTCGACGCAGTCCTGTAAAGGGATCCTCCCGCATCCCGAACGGCGATGTAAACCGTCCGACCACCGGCTTGATAAAAAGCGTTCCCAGTGCCCGTTTGAGCGCGGTTGTATTCATTTTTGCCTGCGGAATAAAAAGAACGTCACCGGGTTTGATAAGCTCTGAAGAAAGATCATTGATGTCGAGAATCGGATTGAGAGAGACGCCGAAGCCGATCGAAATCCCGCTCAAGGTGTCTCGTTTCCGTACTTCGTAGAGGACGCCGTCGATCGGCGTCGAGTTTTCAACGGCAGGAATCAGCAAAGTCGTTCCGGCCTGAACTGCTCGCACATCTTCGATTCTGTTATAACTGATAATCGTATCGACTCTGATGCCATATCGAGACGCGATCTCCGATATCGTATCTCCGCGCTCGATTCGGTATTCAATCGGATCGAACCCCGCGAGTATCTGACCTTGAGGTATGTCCCGGGTCTTGGCTCTCTCGCTCGATTGATTCCGACGTAGATATTCATACATCAATTCATCTACCGAGCCGTCATGCGGTAATGTTTCGAAGCTTGTGCGTTTTGTCATTCCGATCGATGACACGCCACCGATTACGAGAAAAACGAACACCAACAATGCGACGAGACCGCTCGTATAGAGATAGACCGGTGCGATCCGAAATCGGGAGAACAGTTTCTTTGCCGCAGACCGGGCGTCGTGACTATTCGCGTTCGTACTCGTATTCACAGATTTCGGCACAATCTTAAGCTGCATAACCGATGATGTCCGCTTGTACACCTTCTGGTTTGACAGGACCCGCGTCATTGTATCCCCACGACTTACGTTCTCTATTTTATACTATCGACCCAGATTGGAAATTGTTTACCCGTTGTTATCTGAGTACCTTCAGTCTATAGTACTACGATACGATGTCGGTAGTAATTGATCGTCCGATACGAACATTTTTAGGATCGGCGTTGTTGTTCTGTCTGGTAGTTTTTACCTTGATCGATGTCCGCCGTGTAGAAGGCTCTTCAATGGAGCCTACACTCGAAACCGGACAGATCATAGTGGTGTTCAGGCTGGCTTACGGTTTTCGACTCCCATTTCAGGACGCATACCGGCTCACCTGGAAACAGATAGAACGCGGCGATATAGTAGTTTTCAGACATCCAAAAACGGGAGATGAAATCGTCAAACGCTGTATCGGCGTCCCGGGTGACACGATAGAACGCACCGACGGACACCTGTCGGTAAATGGGGCGATTCTCGATATCAGGATCGAAAAAGTAGAGAGAATACCGACGGAGACGACGATTCCTAAGAAACGTATATATGTGGTCGGCGACGATAGACCGAATTCGATCGATTCGAGATACTACGGCTTAATAAGTACAAACTCCGTTATCGGCCGGGTTTTTACACTCCGTCGCTCCGCACCACCGAATCCGGAACGAGTTGATTGAATACGATGCTAAGCAAAAAGGACGTCGGAAGACTCGGCATAATGTTTGTGTTCGCCGCCGTTGCGGTTCTGTTGATTCTATGGCGGTATATTTCGCTTATGTTACTCACTCCCGAGGATACGAGGCCGCCTCAAATTTCTACATCGGTCGACCGGGGACCGATACTCGACCGGAACGGGCGCGTGCTCGCAATTCAAACGTCTCTCCAATCGGTAACCGCCTGGATACCGAACATTGAAGACATCGAGCACACTGCAACAACTCTCGCGCCGATACTTGAACGGAGTGTTGAAGAGATATCGACAATACTGGAAAGCCGTACCGGATTTGCGTATCTGAAACGCAAAATACCCGGTTCCGCCGCGGATAGGATCGAAGCGCTGATTACCCGGGGAGAGTTGCCGGGAATTGGTCTCGTCCGCGAATCCGCCCGGACCTACCCGGAACAACGGATAGCCGCGCACTTACTCGGTATCGTAGATATCGACAACAACGGACTCGAAGGGCTCGAGTTGTTGTACGACGATCAGCTGTCCCCGGAGCCGGAGTCGGGGAATGTTCGTGAAGTATACGGCAATCAGTTGTTTCTCACGATCGATCTCAACCTGCAGTACGTTGCCGAGAAGCTCGCCGCGGAAACCATGGAAGAACAGAACGCGGAATCGGTTATGATTCTCGCTATGGATGCGAAGGCCGGCGAGTTCCTCGCATACGCCACGACTCCCGGATTCAATCCGAATACATATACCAATTTCCCCGCCGAAAACCGGGTAAACAGACCCGCAGCCGATGCGTACGAGCCCGGTTCGGTCTTCAAGATATTCTCGATCGCTTCGTTTCTCGAAATCGGAGGTATTAACCATTTCAGCAGCTTTATCTGCCGCGGTTACTACGAGCATCCGGCAATTCCCGAACCAATTGCTTGTCTCGGTGTACACGGCGAAGTCACACCCGAGCTCATTATCAAGTATTCGTGTAACGCGGGAGCGGCATACGCATCGGAGACGGTCGATCGACGCGATTTCTACTCGCACCTCAGAGCATTCGGGTTCGGAGAAACCACCGGACTTCCGTTCCCGGGCGAATCGAATGGTTTGCTCAAATCACCAAATGAGTGGTCGACACGTACAAAACCGACGATGGCATTCGGTCAGGAAATATCAACATCCGCAGTTCAAATCGTATCTGCGGCAACGGCCCTGGCAAACGACGGAGTCAGGCTCGAACCGTCAATCGTGAAAAAAATCGTATCACCCGAGGGGCGTACGCTCGATAGCCACACACGAACCCCCGTTCAGCAGGTCGTCTCCGCGGATACCGCCCGTTCGATGCTTTTGATGATGGAGCATGCTACCGAAGAGTCGGGAACCGCAACCAGGGCACGGGTTGAGGGGATCCGGGTTTCGGCAAAAACCGGCACCGCTCAGGTATTCAATTCTGAAACCGGAAGCTATTCAGACGAACGTTTTGTCGCCTCGTGCCTGGCTATTCTGCCGACCAACGATCCGCAGGTTATCGTATACGTCGTGATAAAAAACCCGCAGGCCGGCGAAACATTCGGCGGACGTATAGCGGCGCCGGTAGTCGGAGAAATGGCCGACGAAATAGTGAGATATCTCGGGATTCCGAGAGAAGACGACACGGTGCTCGGACACTCGGGCGTCGTCGAAATCCGGAAACTCCCGCCGGTTGACATCGGAAGCACCATGCCCGATCTGAGCGGGTACTCGAAACGTCAGTTGCTCCCGCTGCTCGACAGGGAGGATATCACCGTAACCATTCGCGGAGAGGGATGGGTGACCGATCAATCGCCCGAGCCCGGTGCGACGGTTTTCGAAGATCAGCATATCGTCCTGGAGCTCGAGTAAGCGGATGAGCACGAAAGACGACTCACACTATCGTAGAAATATCGAGGCGATACTCTCCCGTTACCCGCGTTTTAAAACCGAAATCATAGAACGTTACAGCCCCGCCGATGATGCGGTCGTGGAGCAAACCTCGAGCGGATATCCGACAATCCGCTATCGCGGCGCATATCTCCATTCCCGCAAAAATCCCGTCAGGGAGGCAGACAAGGTTATTGCTTCGGGAGCACCCGAACACGCGGGTTCATGTGTCGTACTGGGATTCGGTCTCGGTTATTTCGTTGAATCATTTCGCAACACATACCCCGCACTACCTGTCGTCGTTATCGAACCGGATGTACCGCTTTTTCTTCATTCACTCGAAGTACGTGATCTATCACAGTTACTCTCGGATGAGCGATTGAGCCTGTTTCTTGATATCGATGTCGATTCGATCCGATCGGTTCTTTCGCAACTTCCCGAAGGTCACGTTCACCTGCTCTGTCCACGTTCGTTGTATCGTCTGAATCCTTCATACTTCGACAAGACCCGTGCCGCGCTTACGGCATTACTCGACAGAAGACAGATAAACAAAAACACACTGAAGCGGTTTGGAACGCTCTGGATCAGAAACCTGGTCAGGAATCTTCCTCTACTTTCCGCCGGCAAAGGCATTGCAGATATTGCATCACTCTATAAAGATATACCCGCCGTCGTCGTTGCTGCCGGGCCGTCGCTCGATTCTATTACGCCGGTTCTCACGGAATTGTCAAAGCGGGCACTGATAATTGCCGTCGATACCAGCCTCAGGGCGTGCCTTAACGCAGGAGTAAGACCCGATTTTCTCGTCGTCGTCGATCCGCAGTACTGGAACACGCGGCATCTCGATGGATGTGATACGTCTGATCTGGTGCTCCTTTCAGAAACTTCGACTCACCCGACGGTTTTCAGACGCCGATTCTCGAATCTTCGTTTCTGCAGCTCGCTCTTTCCGCTCGGCAGATATATCGAATCCCGGCATGAGGAATTCGGCAAGCTCGGCGCCGGTGGATCGGTCGCAACGACCGCGTGGGATTTTGCCCGCTTCCTCGGGTGTTCGCCCATCTACTGCGCCGGACTCGATCTCGGATTCCCGGACGCCAAAACACACTTTCACGGCAGCCGTTTCGAAGAATTGAGCCATTCTCTCTCGACGAGACTGCTCCCTGCACAGCACGCCTCGTTTCTCGCCCTTCATGATGCCGGTCCGTTTCCGGTTCGTGCAAACGACGGAAAACTCGTGTACACCGATCGAAGGCTCATCCTGTACAAAAACTGGTTTGAGAGCCGGCTACAGGATGATTCTGAAGCGATTTCGTACAATCTTTCACCAAACGGGGTATCGATCGAAGGAATGGAGGTACGCGACGTGTCGAGTGTCGCGCAACATCCGGTGACCAGGGACAGAATCGATGAGTTGTTTCAGAAACGAGTTCTCGGTTCCGGAGTGGAAAATACTGGAACACCGGCGACGACGGAGTCTCCGGGTTATGCGAAGATCGATAAACACGCGCGGGTCGCGTCTATCGTCGGGGAGCTTATTTCCGAGCTCGAGTCGCTCGTTACCACCGCTCACCGGGGACTGGACATCGTAGACAAACTCGACGGGGCCGTGCGATCCAACACCGATATATCCGGTTATCTCGCCGCTCTCGATGAGATCGACGGTCGACTCATAGAGAGCGAAACAAAGGATATCGCGGGTTTTTTGATGCAGGAGCTCATAAACGAGATAGCAGGAACCGTTTCCGAGACCGATGGAGCCGGCGTCGTGGAACGTTCGAGAAAGCTCTACCGGGATCTCGCTTCATCCGCTCAGTTCCATATTGATCTCCTGCGCTGGTTTGAAGAATGAAAAAACGATATGAATCCACATTTTTGGGCACAGAACCTAAAGTTTGCGCCCCCGCAACCGAGACTTTATGTACAGGGAATAATTTCCCTTTTAAACGGTATGATCCTGACGTCCAGGCATACCGTTTTTTTATTTCTAAGTCCTTGCATACCAGGGACTTTTTTTATGCGTAGCCATTTTTGTAGCCAATTGAATTGCGGAGT
>CAYLZA010000098.1:0-7843 GCA_964387575.1 uncultured Spirochaetales bacterium
GGCGGTTTGTGGGTAGCGCCCCCGTTGGGGGCTTACGGTGCTGCTGAAGCCGCGTGAAGCCGTTCGGCCGGATTTCCGGCGCCGGTCGCCGAACCGCCTCTCCTACCTCAACCGTCCAATCCCCCGATGGACACATGCTTCGTCTCGAGAAACGCCTCCATCCCTTCCGATCCGAGCTCGCGGCCGAGACCGCTCTCCTTGTAACCGCCGAACGGAGCGATGCTGGTTGAAGGCACCGCGTCGTTGAGCCCGACGGTACCTGCTTCGAGCTCTTCCGAAACGCGAAGTCCACGATTGAGGTTCTCGGTGTAGAGATAGGCGGCAAGACCGTACCTGGTATCATTGGCCGCCGCTATGACCTCCTCTTCGGTATCAAAGGCGACGACCGGAGCGATCGGTGCGAAGGTTTCTTCGCGCATACAGTCGGCGTCCGCGGGAACATCGGCGATAACGGTTCCCTCGAGAAAGAGTCCGTTCTTTCCTTCCACGACGTTTCCACCGGCCACAACTCTTCCACCGGCTTTCTTTGCATTTTCTATATGTGCCAAAGCGTTATCGAGTCCTTCCTTATCGATAATTGCACCGATTTCGACACCCTCGTCGAGCCCGTAACCTACTTTCATCCTTTGCGTCCTTTCACCGAACCGCCGGAGAAACTCATCATAAATCGATCGCTGCACGTAGACGCGGTTTGCAGCGATACACGACTGTCCGGTGTTTCTGAACTTGGTGATAAGGGCCCCCTCCACGGCCTTATCGAGATCCGCATCTTCGAATACGATTACAGGTGCGTGGCCACCGAGCTCGAGCGAAAGCTTGGTAACGGTTTTCGCCGACTGCTCGAGGAGCTTTTTCCCCACCTCCGTAGAGCCGGTAAACGAGATCTTTCGAAGATTCGGATGTTCCAAAAACTCCCCTACGATAACTGAAGCCGGACCGGCGATGAGCTGAAACACGCCCGACGGAATGTCAGCCTCATCGAAGCATTCGGCGAGCGCGATGTTACAGAGGGGCGTTTTGGAAGACGGCCGCAGGATTGTTGTGCAGCCGGCGGCAAGTGCGGGCGCAACCTTGCGTACCGAAAGCACCAGTGGGAAGTTCCACGGAGAAATACAGGCTACCGGACCGATCGGTTGTTTCAACACCAGATGCCGCTTTCCATCCGCCTGATGCGGTACGATCCTTCCGTAACCGCGACGAGCCTCTTCTGCAAACCAGCGAAGATGATCGATTGTGACATTGACCTCGCCCCGCCCTTCGGCGAGCGGTTTGCCGTTCTCTCGAACAACGGTTCGAGCAATCTCCTCGTGTCGTCTTTTCAGACACTCCGCCACAGCAATAAGATAGTCTCCTCGCTGCATTCCGGTTCGTTTTCGCCATTCCGCAAAGGCATTCCAGGCATTGTCGATTGCCTTTCGTGCCGACTCGGCACCTGCGGAGTATACATTCGCGATGGTCTCGCCGTTTCCGGGATCTACTACCGGAAAGTGCTCTCCGGTATCAATCCAGTTACCACCTATATAAAGCTTTTTTGTTTCCATCGGTCCTCCCACGTCGCTATTGTTCGTACTCTCTCATCCAGGTATTCGCTTTTACGTTCGACTTATATCCGGTAAACACTCCATCCTCGTATTCGGAAAAATTGTAGGTCTCTATCGAAAACCCGTTGTTATAATCGATTTCACCTTTCCAGTACCATTCATCCGATACGAGCTCCAGGTCATGAGATCCCACAGGTATATCGAGAAAGATACCAAAACCATACGGTCCGAGTTTCTCTCCATCGAGATATACCTCGGCTCCCGACGGTTCGCTTACAATTGCTACAAGTCCGGTTTTTGTCTGATCGCCCCCGGTTACTACTCCGAAAACTTCTGCTGAAAGGATTATCCCGGCAGGCATCGAGAATGACGATATTTACATTGTTGTCGGCGCTGTCCATTTTCGAGAGAATCATCCCGGCATCGACGGCTTTGTATCGCACTTCATCTTCGGCAACAGTGATCGTTGCGGTCAATGCCGACATCACCAGGACCAGGACGATTTTTGTTATAGCTTCTTTTTCCACGGACGGCTCCTCGTCGAGTCGCTGTTATTTTCAGAATGTTAGGGAAATAGTAGCGATAACCCGCCGCGATCACAACCGGCCGGCGGGGACATATCGAATCCGGTTTCCAAAGTGCAACATGAATACATCGACGGTTGCCTCCGGTTCCGCCGCCGCAGCCCAGCGGCTTGCTTATAGAGTCAGACTACCCCACCATTTCCGCAATACGCTTACAAAAATCTATATTTCCATCCGGCGGGACTTGATCGGCAACGCCCAAAATAAACGGTGTTCCTTCCCATGCTTCGAGCGTGCGTTTCACATATCGATTCATATCATCCCACGTGGACGGCGGCGAGAAGAGAACACCGGGAACGCCTCCCCAGAGAACAACAGTGTCGCTCTTCGCCCCTTCCCGCATTTCCTCGACATCCATATCGCCGTTCGGCTTCGGCGTTAGCGCTTCGATAGCGTCGAAACCTGCCGCGGCGAGCTTGGGGAGCAATCCGCGAACTACGCCGTCGAGATGGACAGCACATTTGATTCCCGCCGCGTGGAACCGATCGAGCCTCCGCCGGTGTCCCTCGTACATGAGCTCATCGTAGAATCCGGTCATATTGTCACTCGCCATATTGTCTGCGAAGTGGACCAACGGCGGTGCTGCAGCACACACGGCGGATATGATCGGTTCTTCCTGTTCGAGCATCACATCGAATAGTTCTTTCACCTCATCCCGGCAGTCTGTGAGCAGATACACACCGTTTATGATCCCTGCCCATTCATAGAAAAACGCCGCAAGCGGCGATCGAGGCATCGCTATCGACGGGATTCCGTCATACCGTTTCCAGAGCTCACGCCGCGCTTCATAATCCTCCAACAAAACCGGTTTGAGCCTTCGATGCTCGATCAGATAACGAAATGTCTCGAAATCTTCGTGAGTTTGAACCGGGAATGCGATGTGCGCTTCGGAGCAGCTCGTCGGCATGAACTCGGTCTGTTCGATCAATTCCCCGACCGGTGTAGTATAGCGAGTTTTCGTTTTTCGACCGTCGCGAACCGTGGAGATCCGAACCGATTCATCGTACTCCGGCTCGGCGAGCCAGAATGCGTTCCACGATGACCCGTAGTAAAAATACGGCATGATTCCGAGCTCAGAGCACAGCTTCAGGAATCCTTCCTCAGTACGCCATTCGGGATTTATCGTCCCGTCGTACTCACGTCCGGCAAGCCAATATTCGAGATCCGCGGTCCAGACCGGGCGGTCGGATGTAGTGCCTTCGAGGATGTCGAGAAAATTGGAGAGATAGCTCATGAGAATCCTTTGCCGTTCGTTACGCCCTGCACTGAGGCTCGTTTTTCACTTCATCTATTACCGATTCCGCTTTTTTGAGCTGTTTTGTGTCTCCGGATATTCCAATCCAGAGTGATCCCTCGGCGCCGTAAACACCACCGGCTGCGAGGATACACGGCTGTGCGCCGTCGGAAAGAAGCGTCAGCGCATCGAGCTCGGTAAACGTTTCTCCGGGCATCGGAAGAAGACGCGGTCCCGATGTTCCGGCGGCGTTACAGCGGTCGGCGAGCGTGTCGACATCCTCCAAAACGCGCTTTTCGAGCCCGACCGGAATGAGCAGTTTTACCCGACGTCCGACTACCGCAGGCAGCGTTGCGAGAATCGTACCACCTTTCGAGTCTTCGATCTGCACCGCCGCTTTTCGGTTCGGGTCGAGTGTATTAGCTCCTTTCAGAACCACGTCCCCCTCTTCGAGCTCGTCCGCCACGTCGAACACGGTTGCCCCGGCTTCCCAGGTTCCGTTTCGAATCACCACATCTCCTGCAAGCTTTGCCTGCTCCGGCTCAGAGCCAGGTGCTGCTGTCATCCCGCGTCTGAACCCGACTCGTGAAAAACCGTCGGCCTGACCGATTTCGGTAAGCACTTCCTCGGCTACATAACCGTTCGTCGTTCCGGCTATGACTACCAGAGTTCCGTTTTTCATAACCCGCTTTATTTCAGGATGATGCACGATTCCTTTGGCGATAAGACGTTTTCCCATCGCAGGTGTCAGTACAAACTGTTTCATGTGTCTCCTCCTCGATTTGATGTAGCCGCCAATAGCGACCTATTTGTCATATCGCGATTATTGTTTTCGATAATCGCAACTCGGTCACCGCAGCCCGATCCGCACATACTCACCGAGATGCGCCGGTCGATCCCCTTCGGCGTACGCAACCCACAAAGCATGCTCGTTGTTCTCATACACGATACTAACAAGGGTCTCCTCGACTCCGACCGCACGGGCAATGTCGATTCCCGATCGGGCATCGCTACTCCCGTATCGCTCATCGAGTGCTTCGTACAACAGCCGGTTCGCTCCGCCGTTGTGCCGGTTCCAGTATACCACATGCTGCAACGGCCGATAAAACGGATCCGGGGAGACGATCGAATGATTGGTGATTTCCGCTCCGCCTTCGTGCCGATCGATACGGGATCTACTGGTAAAGAGAAGTACTCCCGGCTCGCTTCCCGCCGCGGTATCGTTCGAATCGCCGCCGATCGCATAATGATACTGGTTGGTTCGCCGCGACCCTGCGATACGTTCTACCGCGGATTCGACGTCGGTATCGTAATAAAGAATCTCCCGAAAAAGCACCGGATACGGGATTCCCCGTAGCGATTCCTCGTCACCGAAATGCCCCTGGATTTCGCTCAGCCCGAGCCCGGCGTCGTTTATTCCACCGACCGTCGCACCGAGCACGCCGGCGAAACCCACGACGATATGTGGGTTTCCGTCGTCCGGATAATAGCAGACCACCACCGGATAATCCTGCACCCCCGTATCGAGAGTCCAATCGAGATTGCGAAGCTGCACTGTTTCTCCGGTGTCGGTTGCATCACCCCAGGCAACGAAGAGGCTGCACCCGTACTCGGACATATCCGGAACTGCGAGCAGACGTTTGATGAGCTTCGTATCTACTTCGGGATGACCGGCGGCGGCACATCCGTCCACCACACCCCGGATTTCCTCACTCCAGGCGCGGGTGTCGAAAAAACGTCTGTTCCACAGGGAGCTCACAGCGATGTTGAACTGAAGCTCGGTAACATCATACGCCTCCGCGAGCGACAGAAGCTTTTCTCCACTTTCGACAATCTGGTCGGCAAGCAAATAACCGTACCGATACCCCATTTCGTACCGACTTCCGCCGACTTTGAGAAGCGTTACCTGATCAACCCCGGCTCCGATTGTTTCGACGACGCCCCACCCTCCGACTTCGTCGGGCTCGGGAGCACTTGCGCACCCGGAAATGAACAGGGCGATCAGTACGGCAATCGTTCCGATCCACCGGTAAATCCCGCGTCTTCGCCGGTGCGACTTTTCTCGGCGCATGGTGAGTAATAAGCAGGCCATATAACAACCTTTTTCTATTTGATGTGGTCCGATTTCTGTGGAAAGTGTATCATAATTTGTACCGATATTGACAGCTCCGGGAGTGGTTATACACTCTGAACATTTGATAAATGTATAAACTATGTTTATACTTCCGCCATGAAAGCAATTATTCAAAAATGGGGGAACAGCCTCGGAGTGAGGATTCCCAGCATCATCGCCAAGGATCTCATGCTTGAAAACGGCTCTAAAGTGGAATTAATTGAAGAAAATGATAAAATCATTATTCAACCCCAAAAAGGACCTCGTCTGGAAGATCTTCTGCAAGCCATCAACGAATCGAACATCCATAAAGAAATGGAATTCGACGGTCCATACGGAAATGAGGCCTGGTAATGCCGCCGTATGTGCCGAATCGAGGAGACCTTGTTTGGCTGAGCTTCAACCCTCAGGCCGGCCATGAACAATCAGGGAAAAGACCTGCAATCGTACTAACTCCGAAAGACTATAATAGAAAAACCGACTTGCTCATCGCCTGTCCCATTACCAGCCAAATAAAAGGATACCCCTTTGAGGTGCGTTTGGTTGGAAAGAAAATAACCGGAGTTATTCTGTCGGATCAAGTAAAGAGCCTTGACTGGAAAGTAAGAAACGCGCAACTGATTGAGCGAGCCGGCGCAGAAACAATTGCCGAAGTTCAGGAAAAGCTTTTACTATTAATTCAATAATGCCATCGCGCCGTATCATGCCGGATTGTTTCGTATATATCGGCACAACGACAAACCGTAGTGCGGTAAATACGCGTATAACAAACGGATGATCCGGATTTCGGCTCGATTTGATCGCCCAAACCGGCTATCCTCATCGTTATACAAACCCCAATCGCCGATGCCGTCCGACCAACTGAATATGGTCAGACGGCTTTCGACCGTTTATGGGCGGCGCACGTCCCGGCGTTGACTGTCATATAGATAGACGGATACAATTACACAATGCCGATGTTAGGTCGGTTACTATCGTATCTTCTCATCGTTCTCGTTATCAGGGCTCTTTTTTATTCTTTTCGAATTCGCAGAACTCTCATTGCCTACGGGCTCAAGGCGATTATAGAGATCGGATTTTTCCTGCTTCTCTACGATGTGTCGCTTTTGACCGGTCTCACGGCGCCGGGACTCATAATACTCCTCAATATCTTTCTCTACGTCTTCGAGATTCAAGTGGTCGAATTGCCCGAAAACAGCAGAATCCGATTTTTTGGACCGGCTGTGGTCGCAGGGTTGATTCTCTACACCGCGGCGTTTGCTCTGTTTCTATCGTCCGATTCCGCGCCTGTTCTGCAGGAACCGTTCAAGGACCTGCTTTCCGCCAAAACACTCACGCTCATAACGGTCGGATTCGTCGCAACATTCGAAATCGGACACTTCGTCGACGGCGCCCGGGGGGCCGGTGAGCGACTGCTGGTTTATCTATTCGCGGCTCAGGGGTTATTTCTCCCGGCCGCAGTGGTGATTCTCGCAAAGGGAATCATCGTAGTATTTCAAAAACCGGTAACGATAACCCCGGCGACCGGAGCCGGCAATATCACCGGCGGCATCCAGGTCGGTCTTTTCTTTGTCGGCCCCGCGCTTTCGGTGCTATCCGGAATCGTCGCCCGGGCACTCATATAATCATTCAAGGAGCTGATATGCCTCACGAACAACAACCATTTCGCGATACTTCTCTCTCGATAGAAGAGCGCGTGAAAGACCTGATTTCCCGGATGAGCCTCGAGGAAAAAGCCTCGCAGCTCAGATACGACGCACCCGCCGTTCCCCGTCTCGGCGTACCCGATTACAACTGGTGGAACGAATGTCTTCACGGGGTAGCCCGCGCCGGAACCGCTACCGTTTTCCCCCAAGCGATCGGAATGGCGGCGAGCTTTGACACCGATCTCATCAATCGCGCGGCGGACGTCATTTCAGAGGAGGGACGGGCCAAATATCACGAGTTCGACCGGCGTGGCGATCATTCAATCTATAAAGGGCTGACCTTCTGGACTCCCAATATAAATATTTTTCGCGATCCGAGATGGGGACGCGGTCAGGAGACATACGGAGAAGACCCGTATCTGACGTCGGTCATGGGCGTCGCATTTGTCCGGGGGATACAGGGTGACGACAATACCTATCTCAAGGCGATCGCTACGGTTAAGCACTATGCGGTCCATTCGGGCCCCGAGCCGATGCGTCATACCTTCGACGCGGTAGTAGACCAAAAAACGCTGCGCGAGACCTATCTCCCGGCGTTTCGTGCGTGCGTCGTCGAGGCTGATGTGCGATCGGTGATGGGAGCCTACAACCGGACGAACGGAGAGCCCTGTTGCGCGAGCCCGACGCTGCTAAAAAAAATCCTTCGCAAAGAATGGGGATTCGAT
>CAYLZA010000099.1:0-7838 GCA_964387575.1 uncultured Spirochaetales bacterium
TTGGTTTCACCGGGAGATGGCCGCAGGAGTGAGGATACGGGACGGGGAAGGATACCGGTGGAGTTGATAATGTCCCCGACACCGGGATTCCCGACGACTATACATTTATCGCCGTGACGCTCGCAGAACGGCTTGACGACCGAGAAATCGAAATCGTCCGGCGACGGCATCGGCCATTTCCGTATCTCCTCGACCGTTGCGTCTTTCAAAGGGAAATCGCAATAGTCCCAGTATCCACCGGTATCGTGCTCCACCCAACGTGTCCGTATACCCCAGAGATTGATGTTTCGCCCTTCGATCGGCTCATGTAATCTCGGTCCCGCATACGGCGCACGTACTTCCCTGAAGTCGACGTTCAACGCCTGGATAAGCCGTTCGTCGTCTTCGGAGTGGAGTCCGAAATGCTTCTTGAGTCGTTTGTCGATTCCCGGATTGCTATCGTAGTCTATCGGGACTCTGTCTGGTTCCTGATGCGCGATAGTTGTGAGAACGCGTTCCTTCGATGTCATAGTACTACTCTCCGTACGGCGAAACTCAATTGACCCGGCTTCAGGGTTCCTTATTCTCCGCCTTCTGGACGAATTTCTTCCGGGCGAACTCGCTTACGCCCTCCGCGGCTTTCGCGGCATTTTCCCAGTCTTTTTTCTTCTCGTAATAGTGCATTCTTCGATAGGGTTCCTCGTCCTCCATGAGCTCGCTGTTGGTCGATACTGAAGGAGTGGAAACCCGGTAGCCGAGAAATGTCCGCTTTGCGGGCTTCCCGCACTCCGGACATGTGGTCGATTTCATATCCTCACCGGCCGGGCCGAGGAGCAACTTATCGAAAACTGTATTGCACTGTTCACAATGATATGAGTATACGGGCATTATATCGTTCTCCAATTATCCTGCTGTCGGATTCTGCAACACAACGAATTTACACTGATTCCACTAAAAAGAAAATCCTGTTTTGCTTGCGCCGACTTGTGACGATGCAGTTGCAGCTGCGCTTCGGGGGCGTTGCCGGAAGGCCGGGTCCGGTGCCGCCTCTAGTGATGTACGAACAGCTCCTCTTCCTCCTCCGCGAGAAACTGGCTCGTGTAGAGATGATAGTACTTTCCTCCCGATTCGAGCAGCTCGTGATGCGTTCCTTCTTCGATCATCCTGCCGTTCTCGATGACGAGTATTCTGTCGGCTCGACGGATCGTGCTCAGCCGGTGGGCGATAATAAAGCTCGTCCGTCCTTTGAGCACCGTCTGGACCGCATCCTGGATCAGTCGTTCGGTTTCGGTGTCGACCGAGCTCGTCGCCTCGTCGAAGACGAAAAACACCGGGTCGGCGATTATCGCACGCGCAAAGCTGACGAGCTGTTTTTCTCCAGTTGAAAGCAGGTTTCCGCCTTCCCCGACTTCGCTGTCATATCCTTTTTCCATTCGGGATATAAAGTGATCGGCGTTCACCATTTCCGCGGCATGACGTATATCGTCGTCCGTCGCATCGAGGCGTCCGTATCGGATGTTCTCCTTGATCGTACCGCTGAACAGATGGGGCTGCTGGAGAACATAGCCGAGATGCGATTCGTGCCACAGAATACTGCGGTCACGGTAGTCCTTCCCGTCGATCAGTATATGCCCTTCGGTCGGTTCATAGAATCGACACGCGAGATTTACTATCGTACTTTTCCCACTTCCGGTTTCACCGACCAAAGCGATGCTTTCTCCGGGCTCGATCGTCAGATTGAAATCCCTCAGCACCTCTTCTCCTTCCTTGTATTTGAATCCGACATCGCGGAACTCGATTTTCCCCGAAGCTTGCTCCCAGTTTTCCCGTTTAGGCGAAAAGGAATCACCGTAGCGTGAGATAACCTCCGGCGTATCTTCTATATCCGGTTGAGTCTCCACCAATGAGATGATCCGCTCCGCGCTTGCCTGTGCCGCCTGAAGCTCGGTAATGACACGTGCGAGCTCGCGTACCGGCTCGAAGAACTGCACGGTGTAGCTGATGAACGCGACGAGCGTCCCGTAGGTGATCGTGCCGAGCATTACTCCCGAACCTCCGACCCAGAGGGCGAGACCGGTTCCGATCGACCCGAGCGTGAGTACGATAGGGAGATAGAGCCCGCTGTAGACCGCTGTTTTGACGCTCATTTCGCGCATCCGACTGGTCAGGACGGTAAACTCATCGAGGTTCGCCTTTTCCTGAACCAGCGTTTTGGTGGTTTTTGCACCCATTATTCCTTCGTTGTATGCGCCGGAGATCTTCGAGTTGGTTTTTCGCACTTCCCGATTGGTCTTGAGAATACGCTTCTGGAAATAGAGACTCGCTAATGCCAGCGGCGGTATGACCGCCAACACAATCAGACCGAGCCGTACGTTCATGCTGATCATGAACCCGCCGATTGCGATCATCATCGTACCGCCCCAGGCGATATCCACGAGTCCCCAGCTGATCGTATCGCCGAGCCGTTGTGCATCGCTCGTCATCCGCGCCATGATCCACCCGACCGGCGTTCTATCGTAGTAGCTGAAGGACAGTTCCTGCAGCCGTCTGAATCCGGTTCTCCGAAGATCGTGCACGATACCGACCTCGATCCGTCCGGCCAGCGAAATCAGCACGAATACATTTGCCGCCTGGACGGTTACCATCAGTCCGTAAAGAGCAAGAAACCCTCCGAGCCCTTCGGTAATTCCCGGCACGACGAATCGGTCGATTGCCAGCTTGTTCATCATCGGAAAGAGTGCGTCGATTACCGCGACGAGAATCATAACGCACGCGAGTCCGATGAGTTGCCATTTATATGGTCCGGCAAAACTGAGCAGCTTGCGCCAGAGTTGCGGATCGAATTCCTTTGTATAATCGTGTTCCTCAAACTGGTTCACGTTTCAACTCCTTTTGCATTTCATCCTCGAGTGAATTCTGGATTGCCCAGATCCTTCTATACAGTGCATCTTCGGCCATCAGCTTCTGGTGCGTTCCCGCCTGAACGATACGGCCGTCTTCGAGCACGAGTATCAAATCGGCCGAAGCAAGCGTGGTTACGCGGTGGCTGATGATAAACGTCGTTGCGTGTTTCGACCGTTTTGAAAGAGAGCGACGTATCGCTACGTCGGTCCCGGTATCGACTGCGCTCAAGCTATCGTCGAAGACCAGAATCGGATTACCCGTTATAAGTGCCCGTGCGATGGCGACCCGTTGCTTTTGTCCGCCCGAAAGCGTAACGCCCCGCTCGCCGACGAGTGTCTCATAACCGCGCTCGAACTCTTCGATTACATCGTGTATCGCCGCATCCCGGGCGGCTTCGAAAACCTCCGAGTCGTGCGTATGAGCTGAATCGGGCGTGTATGACGGATCGTGAGTATGTGTCTGTTCATGGTTTCGCGCCCCGCCACGTGCAAGGGCGATATTCTCCCTTACCGTTTTTGCATAGAGAAACGGCTCTTGAAGCACAAAACCGATATGACTCCGGATCCATTTCTTATCGATCTCCTTTAGCTCCACACCGTCGACCGTTATCGAGCCCGCCGTGTACTCGTAGAGCCGTGCAAGAAGATGCACGAGCGAGCTTTTTCCGCTTCCCGTCGGGCCGAGAATTGCTACCGTCATCCCCGGCTTCGCGGTGAAGCTGATTCCATTCAGGATCTCTCGTCCGTCGTCGTAGCCAAAGTGAACATCACGAAATTCGATCCGTCCCTTTATCTCGGGTTTTTTGCCTTCGATCTTCGGATATTCGGTGGGAGTTTCGAGTATCTGGTTTATACGTCCGAGACTCACGGTTGCTTTACCCATGTCCGCGAGAATTCGTCCGAGTTGACGGACCGGCCAGAGCAGCATACCCTCCACGGTCAAAAACACGACCAAATCGCCGATCGAGAGACTTCCCTGCAGCGCAAACCACGTTCCTGCAAGCAGCACCATCATCATATGCCCCATTGCAAGGAAATCACTGGTTCCCCAATAGACGGCGAATACGCCGATCAGTTTTCGCGTCAGACCTCGAAACTCGCTATTTCGTTCTGCAAACTTGTCTTCTTCGAACTTCTGCCGGGCAAACGCGCGAACCACTCGCACACCGGTGAGATTCTCCTGAAGTACCGTTGAGAGTCTTCCCTCGCTTTCGTCGCTTTTCTTGAACGCAGTTTGAACGCGTCTGAAAAAGATTGCGGAGAATACGAAGATCACCACGACGATCGGAACCGATAGGAGCGCCAGTGGTACATGCAGCGCAAAAAGCAACGGATACGCGGTCGAAAGCAGCACTCCTGCGCGACCGATCTCGACGAGTTGGACCGCGATAAACCGACGAACGGTTTCGACATCACTCGTACACCGCTGTATCAGATCTCCTGTTTCGGCGTTGACGTGATAGTTGTACGAAAGATGCTGCAGATGATCGTACAATGCCTCTCTGATTCGCTGCGCCGTCCGTTCGCCGGCTACCGAAGAGCACTTTTTCTGCAGAAACTGAAATATGCCACCGAAGAGCGTTACGAGCAAAATCACCGTCGCCGGCATCCACAAATTCTCCCGTAAATACTCAATGGTGATCGTCTCGGTTATCACACGCGCAAAAACAGCCGGAAGCTCGACCGGATTGTCTCCGATGACCGAATCTATAGTGAGCCGTACAATAAGGGGTACGACGTATGTAGTCAGCGTCGCGAGGGCTACGGCTGCTATAGCGCTTATGTAGGTTAATCTGTATCCCTGCATGAATTGCCAAGCAACAGAAAGCTTTCCGGGCTTTGTGGTTTGTACATCCTTTTTCATAACTAAACACCATTTTTATCGAAATGATGCCCCGTCATGTATTGCGCGTTTGAGCGCAATACATGACGGGGCCCGGCAGGTCAGTTCGCCGACGTGACATACGTACGCCGACATAACCACCTTGAAAGGCTGGGAATCTTGAAGCTGTGCTTGAAGTATGCGGGTTAGACGATGATGCTCGTCATCGCATGGCCTCAGGCAGACAACTTCGTTGTCCCGTGCCCACAAATCCGGCGCTACCGGCGACACTGATCGGCGAATAGTGCATTATCACGAGTTGCCTCCTGACGATATTCGATATGTTGTTTCGTGACATGCATTGCTGCATATTCCACGCTCAACGAGCGCAATTACGAACAACGATACCCATAATCTCGGACTATGCGTTGAGTGTCAACACTTTTATGACAAAAATTTGAGTTTTGTGACGTTCTGAGCCGGCGCGCTACTTCTCGGCTTGCCCAGATTTTCCCCATGCATTATCATCCAACGAATTATGAGTATAGACGAGAATCTCCCGCTGGGACTGCTTTTTTCAACCGAAGATGTTGCGAGCATTCAGGCAACTATGGAGCTTCCGGTTTTCACGGATTATGTGTCACAAATCCAAAGTGAAAGCACCAACGATGAGAGAGTAAATGCGGCGAAGTTTCCGAAACCTCCCGGACCCACGCTCCTTCAAAACGCGTTTCTCTATGCGGTAGCGAATGATAAAAGAGCCGGGATGCGTGCCGTTTCAATGGTGCGAGAGGTGCTTCAACGAGACGTGTGGGATCGCTTTGTGGAAGATGATACCGTGCCGATTGGATTTCTGCTTGCGAGCAACACGACGCTGCAGATGTCGCTCGCATACGATTGGCTCAATAATCTGCTTTCTCCGAGCGAGCGTAACGAAATACTGACCCAGATTGCGGAGAAAGGTTGTGTCCCGATTTCCCGTGCCCTCTCGAAATTCGGTGATCCGGAAATATCACCTAATTGGAATTTCTCCCCCGGGTATCGGGAGAATCGGGCGCCGACCGATATGAGCAGATGGCCTGTCATTCTCGGAGGCAACAATTTTCGTATGGTCATGACCGGCGGACTTGCCTTCGGTGCTCTTGCGTTGACCGGTGTAGACGAGCGCGCCGAACAGTGGAAGTCACTCGTGCTCGAGAGCTTTGATCGATGTGCAGAGATCTATCATGCCGACGGCAGTTACAATGAGGGAGTCGGGTACTGCTATCTCGCAACAAAGCATCTTATGCTCGTCGTCGAGGCAATGAGAAAAAAGACGGGGGTCGATCTATATGACAAGATCAATTTTCAAGGGGTTGCCGAGTTTTCATTGAGCTTGTGGATGCCCCATTCGCTCGACAACGCCGGGACGGCCAGTTTTGGTGACAGCAACAAGAGCTTTATGTCCGATCTCGGATTCTGGATTGCACGCAGATCCCGAGACAAATTGGCACAACATATCGGACTCGAACGTTCGCGTGGAAACACGATCTACTCACTCATATTTTACGACGAGACGGTAAAGCCCGAGACGCCCGTGCGTGCTTCGGTAACGGTCAGAAATCGGCTCGATTGGGTGGTAACGAGGAGCGGCTATTCCATCGATGATCTCGTTGTCGCGATGCGGAGCGGAGATCCTTCGAATCATGAGCATGCCGATCGTAACTCGATGGTATTGAAATACGGAGGCGAGGTTTTACTGTCCGACATTCGAGGCGTACCGTATGAGCGTCATCACCCGGGTTGGTTTTTGCGAACTTCGATCGCACATAATACCGTTCTCGTTGACGGACGCGGACATCAGTACCATAAAGGCGAGGAGGGGACGAACGCCTCGGATGCGGCGGCGAAAATCGTGCGGTGCGGTGAGCGTGCCGGATACTCTTTCTGGGCGAGCGACGCGAGCGACGCATACCGTCGGGTTGATGATGATATCGAGTCGGTGACGCGAAGCGTCATCGTTATCCATGAGTTGGCCGCCGTCTTCGTCGTGGATAAGCTCGTCAAACGGACACAACCGTCAACGTTTATCACCCGCTGGCATGTGGAAAACGCGGACGGAAACGGTTCCATTGAGCTCCGGGGAAACGGCTTTACTCATGTGAGACCAAACGTGGTCTTGACGGCGGTCGGCCTCGGGGATCCATCGGTCATTATCAACTCGGATGAGCACAGAGTTCCGGCGCACGATAAAAGCGACAATAGCGACAGAGACGGGCTCGATCGGGACGGGCGTCCGTCCGGCGAAGAGAGGATCTACCCGTATACGGACCTTTCTGCGGGGAAATCGGCAATGGAATCACTCATCGTAACTGCCGGTATAGCTTCCAAAGACGGCGAGACCCGCGGAGAGATACGCCCCGCCGAACACAACACCGGCGATGTCGGCGTGGAAGTCGAAACCGCCGAAGGCCGGGCGACCGTAAGCGTTTTTGACACGGGAACGCTTCCCGAGCTCGAGGTCGAATTTGGGTAATCCGGCAAGGGTTATTCCCGGGTTACACAAACGACGATAAACCGAAGGTCTTCGTTCCCGGTATTCTCGAGTCCGTGACTGCCCCCGGGACGAACTACGGTTAGATCTCCAGGACCGACGTTTCGTGAGGTGCCGTCGAGCGTCATTACTCCGTAGCCGCGTATTATATAATAGAATTCCTCATCATCGGTGTGCTCATGTACGCCGACTGAGGCCCCCGGAGGCATGATATTATCATGAATGAATCTGCAACTGCTTTCACCGGTAACCGTTGTATTGAGAACTTCTGTCCAATCGAGCGCGCCCTTCCCTCCGTGACAATTCGGCAGCGGTTCCCGTTTCATATCGCTTCGCGTATATATTTGAGTCGTTTTCATATATCCTCCTCGTTTTTTGTCGGCGGTGTGTTTGTGAGCATCGTGTACAGTATAATTGTGCCACATATTGCGGGCGTTTACATCTCAGATTTCGGAATGAGCGGTTAGTCGTGGTTAATTCACCGATAAATCAATCAGGTTCGACCAGGAGTTCCAAATGTGCTTATATGAACCCCACTTACTGATGCCGTTTCTTACGATACCGCCTGACCACACTGGTGTGGTCAGGCGGATCGCCGGGA